>CAZNFE010000101.1:4933-8690 GCA_964571945.1 uncultured Pseudomonadales bacterium | reverse complement strand
ATCTACAATCACCGAGCACCAAACCTGTTGGCTGATCGTGTCATTCTGGTCACCGGCGCGGGTGACGGGATCGGCAGGGTCGCCGCAAAAACGTATGCGAAATACGGCGCCAGGGTGATTTTGCTGGGTCGAACGACGGCTAAGCTGGAACAGGTCCACGACGAGATTGAATCCCTTGGTCTACCGCAACCGGGCATCTATCCGCTCGATCTTGAAGGCGCAGGCTACCATCACTATGAACAAATGAGCGAAGTTATCGAGCACGAATACGGACGTCTGGACGGTTTGCTGCACAATGCTTCGATTCTTGGTGATCGCCTGCCGCTGGAACATTATAATCCCGCTACCTGGCTCAAGGTGATGCAGATTAATCTGAATGCCCCTTATCTGATGAGCAAAGCTCTATTGCCTCTGTTACGGAAATCTGCCGATGCGGCAATTATATTTACCAGCTCAGGTGTAGGGCAGCAACCGCGAGCAAACTGGGGTGCGTACAGCATTTCCAAATATGCCCTGGAAGCAGTAAACCAGATTTTTGCGGCAGAATTGGAGAACATCTCCGCCATTCGAGTCAATGCACTCAATCCCGGTGCGACACGCACCAGGATGAGAGCAGCAGCCTTCCCTGCAGAAAATCCGGCGACGCTGAAAACTGCGGCACAGATTATGCCCATGTATCTGTATCTGATGGGACCTGACAGCCGGGAAATCAGCGGGCAGTCCTTAAACGCTGAATAACAATCCTTCGGCAAAACCGAAGGTATTTCGATTGATGGCCCCTCCATGGGGCCGACAATCGATGATAGCGAAATCTGTCATAAACGGGCGCGCATAATCCATTACAACGTATTCTGGTCACCGAACTTCGGTATCGCCTGTTTCCATCCCTTGCAGCAAGTTAGCTGATAACTACCTGTTTTTTATAGTATTTAATTCGATTCCGACTAATTCTACCACCTAACCACGAATAATGGCCTGGTATTTGCACTGTCATGCCTCAATGGTCGAGCGGTTTGTTCTCACCAGCTGTTTTCAATTGAGAGTGCTGTAATAGCCCATGAACAATGTATATAGACAACCAACACAATTTGCGCCATATGCCCGATATGCGCACGCGCAGCATTCCACTGAAAACTTTCCCTGTGCTGAAAATAACATTCAGTACCTCGACGCCTGTGCCACGCCTGCACCGTCCACAAGCATACCGGGAGAATGTGAGGTGAAGAAACGTTTGGAACTGCTCCAGTCGCTGCAGACAACTCTGGACCCGGATGAGCTATTACAGATCTTTTTTCAAGGCGTTCAAGCTGTCACGCCGGTTGAAGGCCTGTCTTATCTGAATGAGGCCGACGGTGTTCATATCACCGTTGCCAAACATGCCGAGCACCTGTTCGTGCACGATCTCATCACACCAAAAGAGCTGGTGGGTCAACTCGAGCTCTCCAGATCAACACCTTTTCAGGATTGGGAACTGGACTCGCTGCAGTTCTATCTCGAAGCAATCGTATATCCGCTTAAGAATGCACTAAATTTCCGGGCCGCTTTCAATGCGTCTCTGAAGGATCCTTTGACCGGTGCCGGGAATCGAATTGCACTCAACAATACATTGCAGCGCGAGATCGAGACATCAAAACGCTACAATCAGGCGATGGCTATCCTGATGCTGGATATGGATAACTTCAAAAACATAAATGATATGTTTGGTCATCATCAGGGTGATGATGTACTGATCAGTGTTGTTGAAACCATGACTGAGGATGTGCGTACTTCTGATGCCGTGTTCCGCTTTGGCGGTGAAGAATTCGTGATATTGCTCAGTAACACCCCTCTCGAACGAGCGATTCAGATTGCCGAACGCCTGCGCAGCAAGATCGAAGCGTTAACGCTGGAAAAAGACGGCATCCGCATCATCACCACTTCGAGCATTGGTATCGCTACGATGCAGGCGGACGACACGATTGCAACATTATTGCGGCGCGCGGATTATGCCATGTATGAAGCGAAGGAGTCCGGTAGAAACCAGGTAAAGATAGCACGCTAGCGTGGCATCCTGAAACCTGTGCTCTGCTACTCACTCAGCGTCTTCGATTCGGTTTTCCGACTCGTGACCTGACGGCCTCGATTTTTTTTGGCACCGGCAGATCAACCGCCTCATAGAGACGACGAACATCATCAGGCGCAACGTCCGACCAGCGACCTGCACTGGTTTTCGACGGGATGAATACATTGCCATAGCGGACCCGCTTGAGGCGACTTACCAGCACTCCCTGAGATTCCCAAAGGCGCCTGACTTCCCGGTTTTTGCCTTCGGTCAGAACGACATAGTACCGGTGATTGGCACCCTCACCGCCGCCATCCTGAATATCGGTAAACCGCGCGATGCCATCATCCAGCATAACCCCTTTGTGCAGCCGTTGTATCAGGGCATCATTTACATGACCAACTACCCGGACCAGATATTCTCTTTCAATCTGAGTGCGCGGGTGCATGAGCCGATTAGCCAGTTCACCATCGGTCGTGAACAACAACAATCCGCTTGTATTAATATCCAGACGTCCGATTGCAACCCAGCGCTGACCCCTGATACGGGGCAAATGATCAAATACAGTTGGTCTACCCTCGGGATCCCGCCTTGAACAGATCTGCCCTGCCAGCTTGTTGTATACGATAAGCTTCACCGGCTGCTGATCTTCGGAAATCCGGCTTATGGCCTTGCCATCAATCTGAATCTGATCAGCAGCAGCCACCCTGTCACCCAGCGTGGCGATATGACCATTGACCTTTATACGCCCTTCCTGGATCCATTTCTCAATCCCGCGCCGTGAGCCAAATCCTTTGTTGGCAAGTACTTTTTGCAGCTTCTGAGTCACCGGTGCATCACTCCGCAGCGGGTTCCGGGGCATCCGGCGAATTTTGTTCCTCGCCGGAATCGTCACTCACCTGATCGGCTGCTTCGCGATCCGCATCCGATGCCAACCAGCTTTCTTCTGATTCATCTTCTTCCTCATCCATATCTTCATGGACGAAGGCACTGATATTCTGTTGAATCTGATCCACCTTTTCGCTGACATCCTTCAAGTCTTCATCGAAGAGTTTGTCATCTGCCAGTACAGATTCTCGTTCATTCCAGATATTTTCCGGATTTTCATCCACAGCCGGTTCTGCTTCACCAGCAATGCCGCCCTCCGAATCGAGTGTCAGGTTAGCGGCTCCGGGCGCTTCATCCACCAGATTCAATTCTTCGTTAATCCTGCCGAGATCTCTGATCTCTGCCAGGGGTGGCAACTCTTCCAGGCTCTTGAGGTTAAAATAATCGAGAAAGGTTTTTGTGGTGGCAAAAATAGCAGGTCTGCCCGGTACATCGCGATGTCCCACGATACGAATCCACTCTCTCTCCATCAGCGAGCGTACGATATTGGTACTGACACTGACACCGCGTATTTCCTCGATGTCACCACGCGTTATGGGCTGGCGGTACGCGATAAGCGATAACGTCTCCAGCAGTGCCCTTGAATACCTTGGGGGCTTTTCATCCCACAACCGGCCGATCCATTCACTGAGTTCCGAACGCACCTGAAACCGATACCCCGAAGCTACTTTCTTCAGCTCAAAACCACGGTCTTCACACGAGGATTCAATCTGCTCCAGAATGGTTTTAATTTCTGATCGCTCCGGTGCATCACGCCCGAATAACCGCATCAGTTGATCTATGCTCAGCGGCTTTTCCGCAGCCAGAATTGCACCTTCAATGATCTGT
>CAZNFE010000101.1:0-4833 GCA_964571945.1 uncultured Pseudomonadales bacterium | reverse complement strand
TCATTCCGTTACCCGCCCCCGAGCTTTCACATGTATCGGAGCAAAGGCTTCACTCTGCACCAGATCAATCAGTGCTTCCTTGATCAATTCCATGATTGCCAGAAACGTTACCACCACGCCCGCGCGTCCTTCTTCAACAGTGAACAGCTCGGAAAAAGTAACGAACCGGGTGCTATCACCAGTGATCGCTGCAAGTATTCTGGACATTCTCTCGCGGGTTGAAAGTGGATCCAGCTGAATGTGATGATGGGAATAGTTCTCTGCTCTTTTTAACACTTCCGAAAACACCAGTAGCATTTCCTGCAAATCAATACTTGGCATAATTTTCTTCTGTTCCGTGTTCGAATCTGCCATGGCAATCCAGAAATCCCGATTCAAGCGTTCTTTTCGATCCAGGTCCAGAGCGGCTTGTTTAAACTGTTCGTATTCCTGCAGGCGTCTGATCAGTTCAGCCCTTGGATCATCTTCAGCTTCCTCGTCGGTGGCGTGTGCGGGTAGCAGCATACGAGACTTAATCTCGGCCAGTACGGATGCCATGACCAGATATTCAGCAGCCAGTTCAAACTTCATCTCCTGCATGAGTTCGATGTACGCCAGGTACTGTCGCGTAATTTCGAACACACTAATGTCCAGGATATCAAGATTCTGGCGTTTTATGAGATACAGGAGCAGATCCAGGGGGCCAGTAAATGCTTCCAGGATAACTTCCAGCGCATCAGGAGGAATATACAAATCCAGTGGCAGTTGCGTCATTGGCTTCCCATCAACGACCGCAAACGGCATTTCGCTCTGGGTTCCCAGTGGCGTTCCTTCAGCATGACGAGAACCAGAAGTATCCTGGGTGTCGACTTTGTCAGTATCTCCTGTTCCGGTATGACTCATCTGGATCCTTTCCGCAGGGTTTATCCGGGGCAGGCGCCCGAATGGCAATCAACGATAGTAAAGCCCCATGGACCGGCGCACTTCTTCAAGTGTCGCCCGCGCGATTACCCTGGCTTCTTCACAACCTTCAGCAACGATGCTCTTCACCAGGTCCGGATTTTCCACATAGGGTCTGGCTCTTTCACGCATGGGTTTTTGTTCTTCCAGCACCTCTTCTATCAATGGTTTTTTACAGTCAATACAACCGATCCCAGCACTGGTACACCCTTCTCTGACCCACTGCCTGGTTTTATCATCGGAGTAAACTTCGTGTAATTGAAATACCGGGCACTTATCCGGATCACCTGGATCGGATCTGCGCATCCTGGCCGGATCTGTAGTCATCGTTTTTATTTTGTTCGCAACACTGTCCGGTTCTTCCCGAAGCGTGATGGTATTACCATAGGATTTGGACATCTTCTGGCCATCCAGTCCCGGCATTTTGGATGTACTGCTCAATAATGCATGGGGTTCCGGCAAAATAACTTTCCCGCCACCTTCAAGGAATCCGAATAACCTGTCACGGTCTCCCAGGGAAATATTCTGTTGTTCATGGATTAAGGCCCTGGCGGTTTCCAGTGCTTCCTGATTGCCTTTCTCGGTGTATTCCTTTCTCAAATTACGATACAGCCGGGCGTTTTTACGCCCCATTTTTCGGATAGCGGCTTCAGCCAGTTCTTCATACCCGGGATCACGGCCATACATATGATTGAATCGGCGAGCCAGTTCACGGGTCAGTTCAACGTGAGCTACCTGATCAGCGCCCACGGGTACATGGCCTGCCTTGTAGATGAGAATATCAGAGCTCTGCAGCACCGGGTAGCCAAGAAAACCGTAGGTCGCCAGATCCTTATCATTTATGCGCGCCTGCTGGTCTTTGTAACTGGGTACTCGTTCAAGCCATCCCACAGGCGTAATCATGGATAGCAGCAGGTGCAACTCCGCATGCTCCGGTACTTTGGACTGAATAAACAACGCGGCTGACCCTGGATTAACACCCGCTGCCAACCAGTCCAGCACCATCTCCCAGGTATCTGCTTCGATGCTCCACGGATCATCGTAGTGGGTTGTCAGAGCGTGCCAGTCTGCAACAAAGAACATGCATTCATATTCATGCTGCAATTTTATCCAGTTCTTCAGAACGCCATGATAGTGACCCAGATGCAGCTTTCCGGTGGGCCTCATACCCGATAGAACGCGATTTTGTGACTCGATAAGACTCAATAGAATGCCTGACTAATAAATGGGTAAAAGGCTTGCGCTGTCGACATTACGTAGAAATTAGCAAAAATATTACGCAACAAACAGAACCTTAGACCGTGTCATTGGATGTGAAGTCTCAAATGATAACGTAGGGATAAGTCGAATAATATCTGTTTGCTGCAACACCGGCAATAGCCAGCAAGTGATCAAACCGGTACACGGAGAGATTTTGCGGTTGATGTCCAACTCAGCCCCTCACAAAAGCAGCGACGCTGCCCAATCCTTCCCGCATTACCTTCGGCGAATCCGTTTCCAGACCAATCATGGTGGTGATGTCCAGACTGCCATAACCACCATCGACAATCAGATCGACCTGACGCTCTAAACTAAGGCGAATCTCGTAAGGATCCGATAACGGATATTTCTCTCCTGGCAGAATCAACGTGGTACTCATGATGGGTTCGGTAAGTTCCTCCAGTAATGCCTGGCATATCAGATTGTCCGGTATCCTGATACCGATGGTTTTTTTGCTCGGGTGTATCAGTCGACGGGGCACTTCCCTGGTGGCAGGCAGGATGAAGGTATAGGCACCCGGTGTGCTGGATTTTAGTAACCGATAAGCGCTATTGCTTACTTTCGCATACGTGGCAATTTCCGACAGGTCTTTACACACCAGCGTAAAATTATGCTTCTGATGCAACTGGCGAATACGCTGAATCCGCATCAGCGCATGTTTGTTACCGATCTGACACCCCAGCGCATAGGACAAATCGGTGGGATAAACGATCACTCCTCCCCCACGAATGATATCTGCCGCCTGTCGAATAAGGCGTAGCTGCGGATTATCAGGATGAATTCTGAAATACTGGCTCATGTCTCTTCTATCGGCTCATGGCTGTTTCATCGGCTCATGGCTGTTTCATTAGCTCATGGCTGTTGCTTTATTGCTGTCTTACTGCTGCCGGTTGTGCCCTGGCACGCTGCACGTTACCCTTTTTGTCTGGCAGTGACCAGATAACGAAGGCGTTTTTCCTGAAAATGCTTTAATATCAGCGCTGTTTTATAGCCAACAATCAATTTTCGAATGAAACAATTTATAGATTTTGTCCCCGTTGCTGCATTTGTAGCCGTATATTTTATCAGTCGGGATATCTTTATCAGCACCGGTGTATTAATGGCCGCTCTGGCGCTCCAGATTGCGCTGGAGTACCTGCTGCACAAACAAGTCGATAAGAAAACCCTGATTGTGTTCTGTATCGCCATGCTTTTTGGCGGTGCGACACTGGTTTTTCGCAACGAAGTGTTTATTCAATGGAAACCAACTGTAGTCAACTGGTTCTTTGCCGGTGCACTGCTGACCAGCCATTTTTTAGGTAAACAGAATCTGCTTGAAAAATTTCTTGGCAGTCAGATGGATCTGCCTGCTCAGGTCTGGAGAAACCTGAATCTTGGCTGGGCGCTGGGCTTCTTTGTTGCCGGAGTATTGAATCTGGTGGTCGCATTCTCCTTTAGTATGGCTATATGGGTAACCTACAAGCTGGTCGGTGGTCTTCTCATTACCACCAGCTATGTTATTGCTACCGTGGTATACCTGCTTAGGGGCGGTTACCTGAAGGAGGAAATGAAGTCAGGAGCTGATGTCAGCGCTCCTTCTGATTCAATTTGATATGTTATATGCAATTATCAGCGAGGACGTTCCAGATAGCCTGGAGAAAAGACAAACCGTCAGGACGGCTCATCTGCAGCGCCTCGAACAGTTAACGGTACAGGGCAGGCTCACCGTAGCCGGTCCACATCCGGCGCTGGATACGGACGAACCAGGTGACGCCGGATTTTCCGGAAGCCTGGTCATCGCTGAATTCGCTTCGCTGGAAGAAGCGAAGGCATGGGCGGATGCTGATCCCTATGTCGCTGCTGGTGTTTATCACCAGGTGACAGTCAAACCATTCAAGAAAGTGCTTCCCTGAAGGTACTTTTAACGATAAGGAGAGTGTATGCGCAGTTTCCTATTGCTGCTGTGTTTAACATTAAGCGCATCGCAATTACGGGCGGAGACAGTCTATGTCCAGGATCTGATCTTTGTGCCGTTGCGGGGCGGGGCTTCAGATCAGCACCGTATCATCCATCGGGGTTTACGCAGCGGTACACCGTTGGAATTGCTCAGCGAGGACAAGGAAACCGGGTTCAGTCTGGTGCGGATGGAAAATGGCACTGAGGGATGGATACGGTCGCAATACATCTCGCCCCGCCTGATCGCGCGTGATCAACTCAAATTATCCAACCAACACCTTACAGAACTCGAAACCGAGAATAGTAATCTAAAACAAACCATCGACCAGCTGAGATCAAAAACCAATGAACTGGCCGGTGAAAATAGTAACCTTACGCAGCACACTGCCACCATACAGACGGAACTGGATAAAATTAACCGGCTGGCTGCAAACACAGTCAATATCGATCAGGAAAACAAGCATCTGCAGGAACGCAACCAGCTGCTACGGGTCGAGTTGGACTCGCTGACACAGGCGAACGCGGATCTGATGAATTTGAGGGATCAGGAATGGTTCGCGGTCGGTGCGGTAACCCTTTTTATTGGTATGTTGCCAGGATACTGGTTCGCTCGTAAGATCTACCGCCGCAATACCAGTGGCTGGAGCTGCACAGGCGACGACCTTGATCACAAGAACTCTCGACAATGAACTACATCCG
>CAZNFE010000100.1:0-8690 GCA_964571945.1 uncultured Pseudomonadales bacterium | reverse complement strand
CAGGCTCCTAGATGAGTACAACATCAAATTGCTCTTGTGAATAGGTTACTTCAACCTGAAGTCTGATTTCGACATCCATCACCTTGCCCAATTCACTGACAACAGCTGCATCTTCATCCAGTAATCGGTCGATTACCGTTTGAGAAGCCATAATCAGGCAATCATGTCGATCAAAATCCCGGTACTTTCTCTGGATCTCCCGGAATATCTCATAGCATATAGTTTCTGCGGTTCTGATAACCCCCTTACCATTACAGTTTGGACAGACCTCACAAAGACGATTAGGCAGCGTTTCATAAGCCCTCTTCCTGGTCATCTCCACAAGTCCCAATTCAGAAATTTCACTGATTCGACACTTCACCCGATCCTGCTGCAAACCTTTTTCCAGTATTCGCAATACCTGGCGTTTGTTTTCTTCATCAAACATATCGATGAAGTCCAGGATAATGATACCGCCCATATTACGCAGCCTGAGTTGCCTTGGGATAGCTGCGGCAGCTTCGAGATTAATCCGGTAGATGGTCTCTTCCAGATCCTTACGGCCAACAAAACCACCTGAATTTACATCAATTGTCGCCATCGCTTCGGTCTGTTCGATGACCAGGTACCCGCCTGACTTCAATTGCACTTTACTTTCCAGCGCATTTTGAATCTGATCCTCAATATTGTAACGATCAAACAATGGGACTTTCGATTCAATCAGTTCCAGACAGTCAGCTTTCTGAGGAATAAAATCACGAATGAAATGGTTCAGCTTCTCATGGATAGAGCTGGAATCGATCACAATCCGCCTGGTATTTTGACTGATCAAGTCTCTCAGCACTTTTAGATGCAGCGGCAAATCTTCGTGGATGATCGCCGGTGCTTTCCGCTCAGTGCTCTTCTCTTCTATCGAACACCAAAAGTTTCGCAGAATCTCTGCTTCGCGCAATATCTCATGCGGTTGCGCTATTTCCGCCGCTGTTCGAGCAATAAAACCATCCTGAATTCCAGCATCCGGAATAGATTCAATCATCTGACGTAGTTCATCGCGGGTTTTCTCATCCTCGATTTTTTGAGAGACACCTATATGAGTGGAACCAGGCAGGTAAACCAGATATCGAGAAGCCAGGGATAGATTCCTGGTCATTCGCGCCCCTTTGGTACCAATTGGTTCCTTGGTAGCCTGAACAACAACTTCCTGATTTTCACGCAACAGGGTTTCTATTTTTGGTAGTTCAGGAGAGCCCTCTTCCGCATCGCCAGTGACTCGCGTATCGATGAGATCCGTAACATGAATAAATCCGGCCTTTGTGTGACCAAAATCGACAAATGCTGATTGCAACCCCGGCAGCACTCTCAACACCTTGCCTTTATAGATATTACCTACAATGCCTCGAGCGTGACTTCGCTCCACAAATATCTGCTGCAATAAACCCTGTTCGACAACAGCTACCCGTGTCTCACATCGTGCCACGTTGACTAGAATCTCTTCATCCACCTGGACAGTCATCCTCTCATCATTAATTGTCTTGCGCGTGTCCATTTTTGCTGATTCCCAGGTAGTCGATACCAAAATTGGATAATAATCTTGAAGTTTCCATCAACGGTAGCCCAACCACTCCGGAGTAGCTACCAGTGATCGACTCTATGAAAACCGCCCCCATCCCTTGAATCCCATAGGCCCCGGCTTTATCCAACGGCTCATCTGTACTGCAGTAGCGAGTTTGTTCCTGTTCTGTTAGGTATCGGAATCGCACTAAAGTTTCGCTCATTGCCGATTCAATACGATCTCCCTGACAGATAGCTACGCCGGTTATTACCCGATGAGTTGCATTGGACAATCTGGACAGCATTTCTTTTGCTTCGCTTCTGCTTGACGGTTTACCGAGTATCATATCGTGGATAAGAACCACAGTATCAGCACCAAGTACTGGCAGTGGTTCCCGTACCAGGACACTGCCTGCTCTGGCTTTCTCAATCGCCAGTCTCACAACCATCTTTTCCGGTAATTCGTGATTGGAGATCTTCTCGATGACCTCAGGTTTAACGATACGAAATCGTAAGCCTATCTGTTCTAATAATTTTGCCCGACGAGGTGATGACGAGGCCAAATAGATCTGACAGGAGTTCACTAGTGATCCCACCACACCAATGCCTGAATCGTAATGAACTGATCTGCACAGCTAGTGAACATTGAATCGCCGCCTCAAATACCTCAAGAACAGAAACACCCAGGGCCATAATAGAGCACTTACCAGCGCGGGTAACAGATACATGTACTTCCACTCACGATCCAACGCCTCAAAATCAATCCCAAACAGGATCAGTTTCGCAGTTAATATAGTCGCAAAAATAATGATTGTTTGCTGCCACACTGAGAACATGCGCATCCTCTGATAAAAACTCGCGGCGATGTAGCCAACGAGTAATAAGGCTAATGCCTGCTGGCCGAATAATCCCCCCTGCAATACATCCAGTATCAGTCCGGACATCCATGCAGTGACCAGGCCTATTCTATGCGGCAAGGAAAGAATCCAGTAAAACAGCACCAGCGCAACCCAGTGTGGTCGTGCATATGCCAGATAATCTGGTAAAAAATCGGGCAGCGAAATCACCTCCAGTACGAAAGCGCAAAACAGGGTCAATACGATAACCCACAAACCACTGGTGCGATCAAGAGCCATTATGCCGTTCCCTGGAGCCGGGTTTTCGAGCCTTCATCTGTTCGGCTGTAAATACCAATAGAACATGCCTGCTGCGTTCGAGATATGCACTTGGCCGGGCTTTTACTTCGGCAAACGGCTGTCCCGGATCATGTGTGACCCGGGTTACAATTCCCACGGGATAACCAATGGGAAATCTCTGACCAAGCCCCGAACTCACCAGTAAATCTCCAACTCTGATATCAGCAGTATCCTGAACATGGGTTAATTCCAGCTCGTTGATCCTACCGGTGCCTGTGGCAATTAGTCTTAGATTATTCCGATTCACCTGAACAGGTACTGAATGAGACACGTCCGTTATCAGTAATGCTCTACTGGTATATCTGCTGACCTCAATTATTTGCCCCATCAAACCGGCTGCATCCACCAGAGCCTGCCCGAGGGTCACACCGTCTTGCCTGCCTTTGTCGAGCATAACTATGAATGATTCAGGATCCGGACTGAGAGCAATCAATTCAGCAACCAGAACATTTTCTTCCAGTTTTTCAGAGGACCCCAACAAATCCCTCAAGCGCGCATTCTCAGCGCCAAGGTAAGCCATTTTTTCAGTTTTCACCTGCAGCAGGAGTAAGTGTTGTTTCAGGTTCTTCATTTCTTCCTGCATGCTTTCGCGGCTGGAAAGCATCTCTGAAACACCTTCACTGATGTTACCAGGAAGCTCAGCTACGTAGAAAACAGGCACTACGAGGACATTTAAGCTGCCGCGAACCGAATCCAGATAGTCTGAATTATGATCCAGCACCACCAGGAATAGTGAGAGGATACCGAATCCCAGCATCTTGTAAGTAAGAGTAGTTTCTTCCAGGAATAGTGATTTGATGACGCTCTTTCCTGTTCATTTGTATCGGGCAGATCTGGTATGCAGCGAATTCGTGCGTGCCAACAAGAATTAACTAATAGACAACAAATCGCTGTCCCTTCTATCATCCATTATTTCCAGTGCCCTGCCTCCACCTCTTGCAACGCAAGTCAATGGGTCTTCTGCAACGATTACTGGCAAACCTGTTTCGTGGGACAAAAGACTGTCTATCCCCCTCAGCAAAGATCCACCACCAGTTAACACCAACCCACTTTCAGCAATATCAGACGCCAGCTCTGGGGGTGTTTGTTCAAGAGCGCCTTTCACAGCCTGTACTATTACGGACAACGGTTCCTGCAGGGCTTCAAGAATCTCGTTGCTGTTCAGCGTAAAACTACGCGGGACGCCTTCCGCAAGATTTCGGCCTCGTACATCAATCTCTCTGACTTCCTGACAAGGAAAAGCGGTGCCAATTTCCTGCTTGATGCGCTCTGCCGTCGCATCACCGATTAAACTTCCCTGAGTCCGGCGTACATAAGTTGTAATGGATTCATCGAACCGGTCGCCACCCACCCGGACGGATTGCGCATAAACAACTCCATTCAACGAAATGACTGCAATCTCTGTAGTCCCGCCACCAATATCCACCACCATTGTGCCAATGGCTTCGTGAACGGGTAGCCCGGCTCCAATTGCTGCTGCCATTGGTTCTTCAATTAATCGAACATCCCTGGCGCCAGCACTGACAACCGATTCACGAATTGCTCGACGTTCCACTTCCGTTGATTGACACGGTACGCTGACCAACACCCTCGGACTGGGTCTGATGAAACTGTTCTCATGAACCTTCTTGATAAAGTGTTGCAGCATTTTCTCAGTTACCTGGAAATCCGCAATGACACCATCCTTCAGAGGTCGTATCGCAGTTATATTTCCTGGTGTACGCCCTAACATTCGCTTTGCATCCACACCGACTGCAGCGACGCTTTTCTGATTATTCAGGCTGCGAATCGCCACCACAGAAGGCTCGTTCAGAACAATACCCTTTTCTCTAACATAGATCAGAGTATTCGCGGTACCCAGATCTATTGATAGATCATTGGAGAACATGCCTCTTAAACTTTTAAATTTAAACATGTACTTCGATGCCTTGGTAATTTTTTATTGAAACCATATGTTTTTGTTGCAATTTTTGCGTATTCTTACTTGTTAAGTCTAGCAGATTTACACAACTGATGATGAAGCAATTCTGGAGATTAAGCATTTCTGCCAAGGAAATTGATTGCAGATTAATCAAAAGCTCTTTAGCATTCGACGCCGGAAGCACAGGTTGCCCGTTCGATCATTAAATTCGTATCTAACGGATCTTTTAAAGGATGGTACCCGTTGACCGTTTTCATCTCTCTTCAGTCGATATTACCGAGACTGCACAACACCGGTAATCGCACTTATTCAACCAGGAGGAAAAATGGAAGTAGATGACGCCCTCGTAAAGTCTATCGCACAATTGGCTCAGTTAGAGTTGAAGCCTGAGACAATTGAGGAGAATATCGAGAGCATGACCAGTATTCTCAATCTTGTGGAGCAAATGCAAGAGGTAGATACGACCGGCATCGATCCCATGGCGCACCCATTGGATGCTCGCCAGAAGTTGCGGGAAGATATTGTCACAGAACCCGATCAACGGGATCTGTTTCAATCCATTGCCCCGGTAGCGGAGGATCATCTGTACCTGGTACCCAGAGTGATCGAATGAATACACTGATCCTTATCCTTTTGTCGGAAGTACTCAGTCCTGTTGAAAGTTGTATCAAGGCATCTATATCGAATTGTTACTATGCATAACCAAACTATCGTTGAACTGCTCAGAAGTCTCAAGTCAGGAGAGTTTTCCAGCAGAGAATTGACTCAGCACTATCTTGCAAGAATCAAATTGCTGGATCCCCTCTACAATTCCTTTATCACTCCTCTTGAAGAACAAGCCCTGCACGCTGCTGAACGGGCTGACAACGACCGTGCCAATGGCAAGGAGCTGCCCCTTGGTGGCATTCCGATTGCCCACAAAGATATCTTTTGTACCAAGGGTATTCGATCATCGTGTGGGTCGCATATGCTGGATAAATTTATTTCCCCTTACGACGCCACTGTGGTTGAAAATCTGGCAGCAGCCGGTGCCATCATGATTGGTAAAACCAACATGGATGAATTTGCCATGGGATCGTCCAATGAAACCAGTTTTTATGGCCCGGTAAAAAATCCCTGGGACCTGGAGCGGGTCCCGGGTGGCTCCTCAGGCGGATCTGCTGCTGCCGTAACCGCAAGGCTCTGTGCTGCAGCAACAGGCACCGACACCGGTGGCTCCATTCGACAACCGGCATCGTTGTGCGGAATCAGCGGACTGAAACCCACCTATGGCAGAGTATCCCGATGGGGAATGGTTGCCTTTGCTTCCAGCCTGGATCAGGCTGGTCCAATGACTCACACAGCAGCCGATGCTGCGCTGATGCTTACCGCCATGGCCGGACATGATGCGAAGGATTCAACAAGCATAAACGAACCGGTACCTGACTACTCCGCCAGGCTGCATGTGAAGCCGGAAGGCATTAGAATAGGACTCTGTAAAGAATATTTTGAAGGCGGCCTGGATCCGAGAGTTCAGCAATGTGTTCTGGATGCCGTGAAGGTTCTCGAAAAATCAGGAGCCAGCATCACGGAAGTCAGTCTACCCAACACTCGTCAGTCAGTCCCGGCATACTATGTGATTGCCCCGGCTGAATGTTCAGCAAATCTGGCGCGGTATGATGGTGTCAGATTTGGTCATCGCTGTAATAATCCGGCAGATCTTGAAGATCTTTACCGGCGCAGTCGAAGCGAAGGATTTGGCGCGGAGGTTAAACGACGTATCATGGTCGGCACGTTTGTTTTATCCGCTGGCTACTATGATGCTTACTATCGCAAAGCCCAGCAGATAAGAAGGCTTATCAAGAATGACTTTGTAAATGTATTTGAAAAAGTCGATATGATTATTGGGCCGATTGCTCCCACACCGGCATTTCGCCTTGGTGAAAATACGGGAGATCCAATTAGCATGTATCTGCAGGACATATTTACGATTGCCAGTAATCTGGCAGGATTGCCCTCGGCTTCATTTCCTGCCGGGTTCGTCGATGGATTGCCGATCGGTATGCAGGTAATCGGCAATTATCTGGACGAAGCATCTATTTTGCAGTTGGGGCACCAATATCAGCTTGAGTCAGACTGGCATCTGCGCACACCCCCCAGTGCAGAGCGCTAAATCAGGCTAACACCGGACTTCGGAAAGTCACAGCAAATACGATATAAGTGAAACCTGCTACAAATTATGGGACATGGGAATATGCGTTGGGAAGCAGTAATCGGGTTGGAAATACACGTCCAGCTCTCAACAAAATCAAAAATCTTCTCAGGTGCCAGTACAGCCTTTGGAGCACCTCCGAACAGCAATGCCTGTTCGATAGATATCGGCTTACCCGGTGTACTGCCTGTCGTTAATGAAGAAGTGTACCAAAAAGCCGTGAAATTTGGCCTGGGTGTTAACGCTGAAATAGGCCGAAAATCAGTGTTTGACCGGAAAAACTATTTCTATCCGGACTTACCCAAGGGATATCAGATTACCCAGCTCGACTATCCCATCGTCATCGGTGGAGAAGTGGAAGTCATGCTGAATGATGCAACTTCCAAAACCATCGGTATCACCAGAGCACATCTGGAAGAAGATGCCGGAAAATCACTCCATGAAGATTTCCACGGCATGACAGGAATCGATCTAAATCGCGCCGGAACTCCCTTGTTGGAAATAGTATCCGAACCTGATATGCGTAGCGCCGAGGAAGCAGTTGCTTATGCGCGCTATATCCATCAACTGGTTTGCTACCTGGATGTTTCAGATGGCGACATGTCACAGGGATCGATGCGCTGTGACGCCAATGTATCGGTCCGGCCATCCGGTCAAAGTGAGCTGGGTACACGTACAGAAACGAAGAACGTAAACTCATTCAAGTTTCTTGAGCGAGCGATTAACTTTGAGATTCACCGGCAGATCGAACTGCTGGAAGCCGGAGGTCACGTCACCCAGGAAACCTTGTTGTACGACTCCGTTCTGAACGAAACCCGACCTATGAGATCCAAGGAGACAGCGACTGATTATCGCTACTTTCCGGAGCCAGATTTGTTGCCAGTGGAAATTGATGAGGCCTATATAGCGAAAATACGTGCCACCTTACCTGAATTACCAGGACTGCGAATGCAGAGATTTACCACCCAGATGCATTTATCAAAAACTGATGCGATGGTCCTTACATCCACCAGGCAACTGGCTGATTACTTCGAACAGGCAAGCGAAATATGCGGTGACCCAAAATTGGCTAACAACTGGGTAAGAGTGAAATTGATGGGACAACTCAACAAAGATGGACTGGCGATCGAAGAAAGCCCGATCGATCCGAAGCAACTGGGTGATCTGCTGATACGAATCAAGGATCGTACTATCTCAGGGACAATTGCTAAATCTGTATTTGATGCAATTTGGAATGGCGCAGGAACCGCTGATCAGATTATCGAATCCAGGGGATTAAAACAGGAATCTGACGCCAGTTTGATAGAACCTATCATCGATGAAATCATTGCCGCCAATCCAAAACAGGTTGAACAATTTAGAGCTGGTAAAGAGAAAGTTCTTGGCTTTTTTGTGGGTCAGGTAATGAATGCGACCAGGGGGAAGGCAAATCCAAAACAAGTCAACGATCTCATTCGGCAGAAAATCAAATAGCGATCTTGCCCCGGTTCGCAGTTTTTTTAACCATTAAGCATCTCCCCGGCAGAATCGCAGGGTTTTCGCTTGCCATAGTCGTTCACTGCACCGTTTTCAGCGGATAACCAGAACACTCCGAGATATTAATCACGACCAAAATCATCGATTAATTCACTGATGCGTGCAGCATTCGCTCCCAGATCACTCTGACCTACCCGCGACACTGACCTTATATCCACGACGCTACCGCGTTGTTCGGCTTGAATCCTTACCACCAGATCATCTTTGAACCCAAACCAGAAACTGGTGGCTACTGCCTCAATCACACCATTTTTCCCGTTCCTGTTAACCAGATCGTGTTGGTTTCTTCTGACGTATTCAATGCTACGATCATAAT
>CAZNFE010000099.1:0-8740 GCA_964571945.1 uncultured Pseudomonadales bacterium | reverse complement strand
CCTTGAATGGACACTGATAATCTCCCCGGCAAAGCCGGGGGTTTTCGCTTTCAACCAAAAAGCTCTCTATTCGCCCAGGGTAGAAACAACATCCCGATACAGGCATTAAAAGTAACGAAAAAGGTGTGCATCACCAGGCTGAATGCTCCAACTTCAGGATAATCCGGGAACAACACGGTCCAGAGCAACAGCGCACCGGCATGAAATGGCAAAGGCAATGCTGCGGCCAGAAAAATAACGGGCAGGAAAGCCAGCATCTGGCCGAAACTGACGTCCACATTAAACAATTCCAGTGCCGCCGAATAGATCACAACTGCCAACAGCAGGTTGGGCGCCTTGAACAGGAGCACCCACAGATACTGAATTGCTCTGGCCTGACGAAACGTACTCAGCAGTGGCTTTGATTTGAGGCTCGAAGCCGGCAGGATCTTTCCTGAAAAATAAAATACATGAAACGGGAAATAGAGCAATGCGAACAGGAATACCCCGGTCAGTATGCGATACAAAGGAATCTGGGTCGACGCTGCCTGCACCAGCTCCGTGTACAGAAAAACACCGATTGCCGAAAATATCAGTAATTGATAGATTTCTACCATACCAAGAAAAATCATACTGGAAACCGCTTCCCAACCCGGCACTTTGTATCTTTTATACAGATAGATTGACATCGCACCCTTGCCAATCTGTTCATTTACCAACGATAGAATATAGGCGCTGGCACGAATGGGCAGAATATTCTTAAATTGAATATCGGGGGCATTAAACCAGCGAATTACGCGCCAGGTTGCATGGGTGTCCACGAGAAAGAAAAACAGGGAATACGGGATCATCAGCGACAACCATATCAGCCAATCCGCCTCGCTGAAAAATATGACCAGATATTCAAGCGCAGTCTGGTTGTCCCTTGCAGCGGCCTGCGCAATGCGCCCATAGACCAGGTAAAAGCAGCCAAATGCCAGGATCCAGGTAACCAGCCGAAAAATCCGTGACTTGCCTCCACCGGTACGAGGCACATCCTCCTTGGCGACATCTTGTTCCTGAGTGCTCATATGGCAATTTCTCTCTTTTACAGTTCTGTACGAAGGTACATTTCAAGAGCTCAATAGTACATTATCTGTGACCGCACACAATGTATGATAATTTCCGAGGGAATGCTTCTGACCCAACGTCTTCCGGTCCGGAACCGGGACATCTGAAGCAACAACGGTTTACGAATTCAGCCAATTCGCAGTCAGACGCGGTTTCCACACAATTCACCACCTGGAGCGCCACCCAACCCATCCGGATTCTGCAACCTGAAAGCAATCCGCTCGTTGGAGTGGAAGCGTACATGGAACAATTCCATGCTCACGCGGAACTGACTAACAAATCGAAAAGGACCCGTGTATAGCAGAGTTTAGCATCTGCTGCCCCCATATTTACGGAATATCAGAACATGACAACGCGCACGATACCAGTGATCGCACTGCGGCGGCTACCGGAGTAACTGACACGTCAGAAAAAATCAGGATTCTGCTGCAGCTTCATCCAGCGTGACTACCCTGTCATTGTGCCCTGTTCGGGTAATCTGGTAGAAGGATATTGATCCCAGTGCCAGCAGATAGAAGATCATCAATCCCGGACCCGCGACCAGACCGAGATTAAAAATAATGTCTGCTGGAACCTCACCTGGCTGGGCGCCAATTGGGAAATCAATAATATCCAGGGCAATCCCGGCAAAAAAGGTTCCCAGCCCCGATGTCGCCTTGGCTGCGAATGTCCGCGCAGCGAAAAAGAGTCCTTCTTCCCGACGGCCTGTTTTCATCTGGCTGTGTTCCACAATATCGGCCAGCATGGAAGATTGCACAATGCCGAACATGACGATCAAAGTTACGTTCAGTGCGGCATGGGCGATAAGGATGTGCAGCAACCAGGGATAATCATTGTCGGGAAACCATCCCAGTAATCGTAGAATGATGAGTCCAGCACCGAAGAAAATGGAAATAAAATAGATTCCCATGCAACTGGCTTTCTTGTCGAATTTGGCTGTTATGATGGGTGTCAGTACGGCAGCCATAGAAGCCGCTGCGAATAAAGAAACATTGATCCAGAATATACTTGAAGAATTCAGCTCCCAAAAATAATTGGTCATATAGGCATCGAAATTGGTTGCCACACCCGCGCCGACTGCCGCAAACAGTCCAGCCATAAACAACGCGAGGAAATTCCGATTCGACAGGGTGACTTTCAGTTCTCCCGGTATTTGTTTCAGCGTGAAGCTTTTCCTTACTGCGGCTTTCGGTAAATAGGGGATGTATTTGTGCAGGGCTATGGATGATCCAACGATTGACACAAAAATCACGATGGAACCAGTCAGACTGTAACCGAAGTAGGCATCCGGATTAAGCACGCCATTGGGATAGTCTGCCGTATCAGCCATGAACAAGCCCCAGGCGAGTACTGCCATGGTAAGCCCACCGTACCAGCCGAACATATACCGATAGCTCAATAACCGGGTTCTTTCATCATAGTCTTCCGTCAGTTCCGCCACGATGCTGGTGCTCGGAATCTCATACAAAGTAATGAAAAACCGTACCAGGATGGCACCAGCTGTGAGATACATAAATAACCCGAATTGAGATAAATGCTCCAGCGGCGGGTTCCAGAGCAAAAAATAGGAGATGGCTACCGGCAGCGCGGAGGCATACATAAACGGGTGCCTTCTGCCCAGTTTTGAATGAGTATTGTCCGACCAGTAGCCTACCAGCGGATCGGAGACCGCATCGAAGACGAGGGCTATCATTATCGCCAGGCCAGCCAATGTGCCCGGCAAGCCAAGCACCTGATTGTAAAAAATCATCAGGAAAAAGGAGAAACCATTGTCCTTGACGCCGTAGGCAGCAGAACCGAATCCGTAAAACCACCTTATTTTAGCTGTAATCGGCGGCATTTTCTGGTGCATGTCTGCCATTGTAAAGTCGCTCATTTGTTCCCTAATTGCTTAAACCAAACGACTGATACTACCAATGGGCGCATTAAGAAACCAGACCAATATCGGCATCAGCACGACTTGTCGAGATTATCGCTCCATATGTGTGTCGTTAGAAACTGCAACCGATCCGTTCATACCGATAAAGCGACGGACATAATCACGGGCAGAAGTCGGGAGGTCGCTCCCTTCCTTTATGATTGTTCCATTTTCAGAATCATTTTGACAAATCACACTAAATAAGAGACTCTTTTTGGATTCTACTTTTAAAGAGAGCACCCTCATGACCGCTGAACGAAAACGCCTCCATAACATGTTTCCCGATCTCGATTTCGATCCACTGGCACTCCGCGAGAAGTATCGGCTGGAGAGAGACAAGCGACTTCGCGAGGATGGGGAGAATCAATATATCGAAGCCGCAGCGGAGTTTGCAAGCTATGCCGATACCGATCCATATGCGGAACAGGTACATCGAGACCCGTTAAGTTTGAACATTGATGTGGTGATCATCGGCGCTGGTTTTAGTGGATTGATGACTGCTGCTCGACTAAAAGAGAGAGGCATTGTCAATTTTCGTGTCATTGAATCCGGCGGAGATTTTGGTGGAACCTGGTATTGGAATCGCTACCCTGGAGCCCAGTGTGACATCGAATCCTACTGTTACCTGCCGCTGCTTGATGAAATCGGATACATGCCAAAAGAAAAATACTCCTTTGCACCCGAGATCTTCGAACATACGAAGCGAATCGGCGAGCATTTTGGATTGTATGAAAAAGCTGTATTTCAAACGAAGGTTCAGGAAGTGCGCTGGCTTGAAGATGAACAGGTCTGGCAGGTTTCAACGAATCGTCGCGACCACATCAAGGCCCGGTTTGTCATCCAGGCCACGGGTCCCGCGAACCGGCCAAAGCTGCCCGGTATCCCGGGTATTCAGTCGTTCAAGGGACACACCTTCCATACGTCTCGCTGGGACTATGACTATACAGGCGGCGATCACAGCGGCGGTTTGACGAACCTGGCTGACAAGAAGGTGGCCATTATCGGTACCGGTGCAACTGCGATTCAATGTGTACCTTTTTTAGGTGAACATTCCGAGCAGCTTTATGTATTCCAGCGCACACCATCACCGGTTGATCTCCGCGGCAATAAACCCACGGATGAGGAGTGGTACAGAACACTGCAGCCAGGTTGGCAACGTGAGCGGCGTGAGAATTTTGCTGCCGTCCTTTTTGGTCAGGAATTTGAGAAGGATCTGGTGAATGATGGCTGGACTGATATCGCCCGTCGTATCGGGATTTCATTGAGAAACCGTGATACTGATGCTGGCGATCTTGATATGGAAGAAATGGCGCTCAGGGCTGAGATTGCGGATTTCGAAAAAATGAATGAAATCAGAGCCCGTTGTGACCAGGAGTGCACTAATTCAGAGGCGGCTGAAAAGCTGAAGCCCTGGTACCGGCAATTCTGTAAACGACCTACCTTCAATGATAGTTACCTTGCCACTTTTAGCAGGTCCAATGTGGAATTGGTAGACGTCAGTTCGACCAAGGGTGTAGAAGCGATTACGGAAAAAGGAATCATCGCTAATGGGGTTGAATATGAAGTTGATTGCATCATCTACTCGACGGGTTTCGAGATTACTACCTCTGCTCATCGCCGTGTCAATTTTGCTACCATCGGTCGGCATGGGCAGTCACTCTACGATCATTGGAGAGATGGCTACCGAACCCTGCATGGACTCAGTAGTCATGGTTTTCCCAACTGGTTTACGATCGGTATCAATCAGAATGCATTCTCACCCAACATGACATCAATGTTTGATGATCAGGCAGTACATGTCAGCTACATCATTAACGAAGTAAAACGACGGAAAAAGCAGGTTGTAGAGCCAACACTCGAAGCTGAACAACAGTGGATTGATCAAATTGTGGCACTCGCAGGCATGGGTGCCGCAGCGTCAACTTTCCTTCAGGATTGCACTCCC
Organism: uncultured Pseudomonadales bacterium; assembly: GCA_964571945.1. Lineage (GTDB taxonomy): Bacteria > Pseudomonadota > Gammaproteobacteria > Pseudomonadales > Azotimanducaceae > JASJXV01. The sequence goes on along the minus strand of CAZNFE010000099.1, from coordinate 3,788 downwards.
GGCTACTATAATCAGGAAGGGCAGTCGACTACTGCAAATGCACAAAACTCTACCTACGTGCCTGGCATCAATGCATTTAACAAGTTGCTCAAAGACTGGCGGGAAGATGGCACCCTTGCTGGTATGGAGCTGAAATGACGAGCAATGTTTCCTTTGTTTATGACCACTTAGGAACTAACGAAACAACTGAATATAATGGAACTCCAGGAAAACCATGAAACTTGAACAAAAGTCCGCTTTGGTAACAGCATGTGGAAGGGGTATCGGCAGGGAGATCGCACTCACGCTCGCCCGGAACGGGTGCAATGTCGCCGTTAACTCGTACAGCGAGAGTAACACCAGTGCGCTCGTTGGGGAAATAGTCGAGTCGGGAGGCAGGGCGATTGGCGTGGCCGGTGATATCACTCAATCCTCTGTGATTCTACAATGCGTTTCGGAAGCAATTGCTTCATTCAGTCAGATCGACATTCTGGTCAACAACGTGGGCGGTGTGAGTGTCGCAAAGAGAGACGATCTGGATTCGCCACTGGCGCAGGCAGAGGCCATGTGGGATGGAACCTATAACATGAGCCTGAAGGCACCTGCGCTGATGTGCGAGGCAATAATGCCCCACTTCATGGAAAAACGCAGCGGCAAGATCATCAACATATCGTCGATTGCCGGGCGTTCAGGCATGCCGCACGTCCCCCTCACCCCTATTCCCTTCTGTTATCACAGCACCAAGGCAGGCCTGATTCGCTACACACAATTGCTGGCAGATCAACTTGGTCCGTATAACATCAATGTGAATTCAATCTGTCCTGGAATTATCTATACTGATGCATGGCAAGGGACAGCCGAAACCATGGTCAGGAACCATCCAAAGTTCAAGGGACAGGATGCCCGGGAATGGTTCCTGGGTATAGGTACTGGCCAGTATCAGGCTGAAGGTATGCCGCTAACTCCCATGAGGAGGGAACAGACGACTCGTGATATTGCGGATGCCGTCATATTCCTGGTTTCAGATGCTGCATCGAATATCACCGGTCAAGCCCTGAATATTGATGGCGGCATGGTGAACGATTAAGGGAATCATAGCTGTTGTCAAGCCACAGGAACGGCGTCTATGAGATCCAGATGATCTGTCTGGCTTCCTGACAGCCATTGGTGTCCGGTTACTGACTTCCACCGATTATCTCAACTCGCTCTTCGGTAAGTGACCGGGCCTCAGCCATGGCATCGTCATAAATTGTTACCGGAAATAACCCGTGCAACGGGCTCACCTTTGCTCCGAAATCCGATGCCTTCCAGAGCAGCCAGGAAACGGGTCTGGCAAAACTGCTGAGATCGACTGCTCGTCTGAAATCGGCCAGTCCTTGGTCGTCCCATCCCCCCAGAACAGCATAAAAAAATGCATAAACCGGCAGCGAAGGAATCAGACCAATCACGTAGATCAACAAACTGATTAACGGTTGTTCGTACCAGAATAATCCGGTAAGCCACCTGAGTAGACTGTAGTGGATAATTCCGGCTACAACCGGTGCACCGAGGGTTTGCCAAAAGTAGTAGCGTTGTTTAAAACAATACCGGTTGACCATCCAGTAGGAGCTGAAGTTCTTCAACAGTATTGCCACCATATAGGCCATCACCAGCGCATAAATCTGGAACCTTTCAATCAATACCACAATCAGTGTTATACGCACTGTCTGTTCTGCAAAGGTGAGCAGGGTTTTGATATACGGACGATTCGCGCCCAACGCGACAGTATCACTAACCCAGGTCGGAAAGGTCATGGCGTGATAGATAATCAGCGGCACCACATAGGCTGCGGCACGGTTAAATTCGGGTCCCGTTGATCCCAGAATGAATCGATCTGCTACCGCCAGCAACATGGCACAGTAGAATCCGCTGATAAATCCTCCCCATTTGTGCGCCATCGCAGCATAGTACTGGCTGAGTATTTTTCGACCATGGGAAATGGACTCGGATATGGACGGCACGAGATTGCCATACAGTGTCATCAGAACGACATAGGAAGCGGCAAATCCCTGGGCCAGACCCCAGTTTCCCCATATTTCGTTGTAATTAACCAGCAGTGCTGTAGTAATCATGATTTCGAATGCCTGCCCGGTGGTGAAGGCAGCCGAACCAAGCATTTCAAAGACACCGAAACGGAATATTTCCCTGATGATTTTCAGGTCGAAGTGCGCCAGGAACAGCACCCGGACATTGTAACCAAGTCGCTTGAAGAGGAATAAACCAAGCAGGAATGCCAGGATCTGAGATGCATATGCTGCCACTGCCATTCCGTACAGACCACCCATGGATGCACCGATGGTTGGATGGCTCCTTCCCCAGGCAACCATGAGAATAACGATCAGGGGCTGGGTCAACAGTGGAAACAGCAGGGCAATCGATAACTGTATGATCTGCACATAATCAAATCTTTGCCAACCCGCCAGTGCATGCCGGAACACCATGTAGAACCCGGGGATCTGGATCATGCAATGGCCAATCGTGATCCATGCATATAGTGCATACGCCGTATCTGGCATCCAGATTCCCGCGATAACAGTTATCAGAGCGATCTGAATGGTGCCTGTCAATGCCTGCCACCAGACAAAAAATTGCCCATACCGAATCGCTCTGGCCGGATCATCAACACGATATTGAGCAAAAAATTTAACAAATGCGATGGCAGTACCGACATCAAAAATAACCCATATAACGGAGAAAAACTGGGTTACTCGCCCATATATCCCAAGCGCCTGAGCAGAAGGGAGAATGTACACCCGCAGGATCATGGTGCTGTAGATGATCATGGGTATCGACATGATCATCGCGATCACCAGCGCCATTAAGAATCCACCTAGCGGACGGTGGTATCCTATTTCTTCCCACCTGCTCGCCGCCTGCCTGGTTTTGAATTCAGCCGGATTGGTCACCAGCACATTGACTGCTTCAGGGTGTACCAGACTATAGCGTCTCACAAACCAGAAAATGCTCCATGCCGTGACGAACACGATCGCCAAAAAGCTAAACAGCATATTGCGTTGTCGGGGATGCGGTACCGGAGAACCCGGATAATCAGCGAACGATAGTGCAGGTCGACCGGCTGCTCTGGATGTTAAATGATAGATCAGGTAGTTGAAGTACGGCCAATCCTGGATCTGCGGATTGTTACTGTCCAGGAACCCTGAAAAATAAAAGATGTGGTCGTTCCCTGCTCCTTCAACCAGTATCGGGGTATCATCGGGGAAGCCAATCACGATTGGCTTGAGGTTTTTCACACCTTGCAGAGTAGCCCGATTGCGAATCTGTGGGGAACTCTTCCAGACAATCTGCTCAACAATAGAATCTTCAAGATTCTCAACTTCCGTGAGACTAAGTGGCGCTTCCTGCACTTCGAGCAGTACATCCTCCCCCAACAATAATCCAGCTTCCCCGGTATCGAGATTCGGTCCGCCAATCAAGATCAGTCCCGTACCCGATCGCACCAGCGTCGCCAGTTTTTGCGAATCAGGAATTACTCCGTTCAGTACGAGCACCTCGGCATGCTCCGGGCTATCGACTAATCGAAGTTCATCTGCGATACCAAGGGCTGTTCTAACAGCGCCGACTGGACCAGCATAATATACAGCGATCCGGTTCTCACCGGATGCTGCCAGGGGCAACATACACAGTAGAATAATCAGGGAATGGACTTGCATGCGTCCAAACATCAACCGCTTCCTTGCATATTAATACCCGAGGCGTCGCCGCATACGCGCTCCTACAGTCGGTTGGGTGCGTTAGGAATCGTACTAATC
>CAZNFE010000098.1:0-8827 GCA_964571945.1 uncultured Pseudomonadales bacterium | reverse complement strand
TATTTACAGGCTATCTGTCGAGAAACTCATCAGGTTCTCAAGCAGTCCCGGCGACATGCCGGTTACCTGCGACATGCGGCGCAAACGATCTTCCTGGTAGGCCCCGATAATGATCATGGCATCGAGGTCTAGAATGGCCAGCAAGGCGGGAATCGCCTCAGGGTTTTCTTTGGCCAGCAACTCCACCACTGCCCTGCGCAGATAAGAGGTAACCACCTCGACAAAATAGGGCTCGATCTTGGCCGTTACGTGCACCTGCCCGATCTTGTAGCGACGATCAAAGTAGTCATCGCCATAATCACCGGCGAAGAGCTCTTCCATCCACACCTTATGGGTTGCTTTAAGCGCATCCACTCGTCCTTCGATGATCTTGCCGGCAATCTCATCCTTGGCCAGTTCGCTATAGAATCCGTCAGTAATCGCCTGCTGATGCGCCATCACAGTATCTTTCAAACCGGGAAGTAGTGGCGCATAACGCTCATCAAACTGACTAAATGCCTTAGCCCGGTGAAAATCCCTTTTCATGGTATCAAACATATTATCCCCCTTATCATTGATAACCTGCCCACGTGTGATCAGGCAGGCTTTATGATGATATCTGTTTTGACAAGTATTTTGCCTCTACGCTTGAAAATCGACCTGAACTAAGTTTGCTATTATAATAAAAGACAAATAAAAACAATTATTTGTAAGCATTAGTTAATGCTGTTTATATAAGTATCCTGAACCTTTAGAGCGACACAGGAGTGCATTCCTGCAAAACCATAATTTATTTACTAAAAAAAAATCAACTCAATCCTAAAGTCGAGCGATTCACAGCCGATGATTAGTTGTGCGGGAACTTATATTTGTCCCCAGCCCCTTTAAAGGAGATCAACGTGGCCCTTACAGTCCAGCCTTCTGACGGTTTTATCAATCGACTGCTGCAGCAAGCTCATCATGCTTCTCCCAAATCAACGGCTTCAAGCCAACCCTCATCTGCAGGAAAAGATCAGGTATCGATCTCCTCGCAAGCCCGCAATGCCGGAGAAGCCGAACTGGCATCCAACCACCAGCTCGAATCAAAGTTAATGGAGCTCTACAACCAGAAGGGTAACACCTCATTCTGAGCATAAGCCTGAGAATTCACATCATGGGTGTGGATTCTCCCTGCCCTACTCGTCCAGCCTCGTAGTTTTCGTCTCATGGAAACAGAAACAGTTTTTACCTCTGCCTTTAGCCCGATACATCGCATTATCAGCCAGCGTTAACAGCACCTCCGGCGCATCATGGTCGACCGGATAGATCGAAATTCCCATACTCAGTGTAACCGGATAGCCACTGGCATGTTCATATGGCTCTGCAACAGCTCTCACCAGCTTCTCGGCCACAAGGCTGACACTCTCGATATCTCGCACATCATCCAGAATAATGGTGAATTCATCCCCACCCATGCGCGCAACGGTATCACTTTCGCGCACATTTGAGCGCAAACGAGCTGCAGCTTCACACAGCAACACATCGCCTGCCTCATGACCAAGGTTGTCATTCACCGCCTTGAATCCATCCAGATCCATGTAGAGCACGGCAAAACGGGCATCATGACGCCTGGCAAGCGCAACAGTCTGATTCAGGCGATCGTGGAACAGGGTGCGATTGGCCAGCCCGGTAAGCTGATCGTGGTGCGCCAGTTGCCGCAGTTTGTGCTCTGTCTCCTTGGTGGAGGTAATGTCATACACCACACCCTGCAGATAGATATCACGATCCTGATCGCGAACTATCGAGGCGGCATCCTTGACCCAGCGCTGTTTTCCATCACTGGAGCTCATACGGTATTCCATATGAAATGGTGTCTTCTCCTCGATACTGCGACGTACTTCGGCGAGCACCGATTCACGATCTTCAGGATGAATACTGTCTGACCAGATGTGCTGGTTGGCGAGAAACTCCTCCTGGGCATAGCCAAGGATATCCTTGACCTGAGGACTCACAAAAAGGATGCGGGTGCGATCGAGCGTAGCGATATAGGTAATCGCAGGTATCTGCTCCACCAGTGACCTGAACGTTGCCACGGAACGTTCCAGATCCTCTTCGGCCTGACGGCTCTCAGCCATACGAATAGCATGCTCAATGGCCGTTGCGGTCATCGAAGCCAGCGCTTCAAGATGGCTACAATCCTTGTCGTCAAAAGCATTCTCATCCTGATCGAACATCAGCAGACAACCGAGCAGTGCATCACCTTTACCGATTACCGGCACCGCCAGCAACTGGGTCACCGCACCGAAATCTTCAAATCCCGACTGCTGCTTCAAATCATTGAAAAGCATGGTCTTGCGTCGCACCATCAAGCCACCGATGACACCTTCGTCCGCGTCAAAGCGGCCATGTAACGGCAGCCACTCTCCAGAGGAGAAGAACTCGTTGACGGCCATCTGCTCCTGCATCATCAATCCCGTTGCGCCAGCTCTGGCGCCGGTCAGGGTCATGCCGGCGACAACAGCAGCGCGGGTAATCACCGGAATCTCCAGTGACTGATGCATCTGGTTACTCACCGCGCTAAACAAGGCGGAAATATCTGTGGCTTTCATCTCTGGGAACGCTCCCCCTTTGCAGCCTCATTCACAGGCCAGGACAGGCTCTGCCCTAACCACTCATCAGCCTATTAGCAATTCCTGTTCCATATTACGGCAGCGATTGCAACAAGTCGCAACAAAAAGGTTAACTCGGGCCGATTTTCCGTCAGGTTTCGGGGCATGGAACGCGATACCATCTACACCGATGAAATTCATCGTCAGGGCTTTGCCTTCGACGACACCGTTGCCCGTGTCTTTGCCGATATGATCGGTCGCTCGGTGCCCGGTTACGGTCAGACCCTGCAGATGGTGGAATTGATTGCGCACCAATACGCACAGCCGGGCACAGCGCTCTACGATCTGGGCTGCTCGCTTGGTGCTGCCACCATGGCACTGGCGCGCGGCGCATCAAATCGCGATTGCCAGGTGATCGGTATCGATAATTCACCAGCCATGGTTGATCGCTGCCAACAGATGCTGCAGCAGCAGTTGCCGGGCCTGCAGCCTGAAATTCGCTGCCAGGATGTTTGCGAAACAGCCATAGAGAATGCTTCGGTCGTCGTACTTAATTTCGTGTTGCAGTTCATCAAACTTTCCGAGCGCCCCGCTCTGCTGCAGCAGATTTGTAACGGTCTGAATCCCGGCGGCATACTGATCCTGTCCGAGAAAATCGCCTTTGCCGATACCGATGAAAATCGCCGCCAGATCGAACTGCACGAAGCCTTTAAACGCGCGCAGGGTTATTCAGAGCTGGAGATCAGCCGCAAGCGTACTGCCCTTGAGAATGTACTGGTGCCGGAAACGCTGGCTACGCATCACGCCCGTTTACGCGATGCAGGCTTCACCCGTGTAAACACCTGGTTCCAGTGTTTTAACTTCGCCTCGATGATTGCTGTGAAATGAAAGCATTCAGAGATCGTGAACGGCAACGTCTGACATCACAACTCGATGCAGCGGCTTTAACCCCCTGTCGAAATGAATTACTGGCCTGCTTCGATCATGGCTGGAAAAAAGTTCTCCGCCACGGTGATCTGCCACGCTGGCACTCCGGCTTCGATGCCCTGCCCGAGCTTATTCCGGAGAGCATCGATTTCACGGCTTCGCGGGTAAGCATTGGCACTGCTGCCGACACTGAAATGCCTGCCCCAGAGATCAAAGCCGCCCTAAGGCAGATGCACCCCTGGCGTAAAGGTCCGTTTGATATATTCGGCGTACATATCGATACCGAATGGCGCTCGGACTGGAAGTGGGATCGATTGCAGGATGCGATTTCACCGCTTGAGGGACGCACTGTACTCGATATTGGCTGCGGTTCGGGTTATCACCTCTGGCGCATGCTGGGCGATGGTGCAACGCTTGCACTGGGCATCGACCCGACCCCGCTCTTCTCGATGCATTTCGCGACCATTAAACGCTATGCCCCGCAAGCGCCTGCCTTCCTGCTGCCGGTCGGCATCGAACATCTGCCGGCCGATATGGGTTGCTTCGATACCGTGTTTTCGATGGGTATCCTCTATCACCGCAGATCGCCGATCGATCACCTGTTCGAGTTGAAGTCCCTGCTTAATAAGGACGGCGAACTGGTGATCGACACGCTGGTGATTGAAGGCGATGCACAGGCCTGCCTGATGCCGAAAGGCCGCTACGCCAAGATGCGCAATGTCTGGTTTATCCCGTCGGTGGCGATGCTGAAACTGTGGCTGCAACGGGCTGGCTTTAAACATGTGCAGGTTATCGACATCACGCCGACCACGACTGAAGAACAACGCTCCACCGAATGGATGACCTTCGAATCGCTGTCAGATTTCCTCGATCAGGAGAATTCATCCAAAACCATCGAAGGCTACCCCGCTCCGATTCGTGCGGTACTGACTGCCCGGACTTAAGCCGGACTGTTGAAGGGCTGCATCCGAATCAAGTCGGTCACCAAAGTTAAGAACCAACCTAGTCTAGGGGTAATCATTGTCGATAAGTGGCCTGAAGTTATGGCAATAAAAAGAAAAGTTTGCAGAGACAACTGTATTCACCATTTCTGCAATGCATCATTTAGGGGCGCAACAAATCTAAGAAATTTAACCATCTGGTTTTACCCTGTGTTTGATTGATGAGGGTGGCGCTTGTGTGGCCGATAGTTGCTGTTCGAAGCCTTGGTGCCATTACAATCAAACCTTGAGGCATTCATTATTGGGCCAGAAAGTTTCAGACAATGGGCCATGATGTCCGTTTGATTAGCCCTTAGTTTGTAGATGACAAATCAAACAGCATATCAAAAAGTATCCAGCTTATCGCAGGCAGGACTGCCCAAGAGTACAATCAACGCATATCCATTGAAGAATCGCGACGGTCTATAATCAGACTATTACCCTCCACTTTTTTCGATGCGTGTTTAATGCCTGCAATAACTTCTGTGGCTTCCAGATGAGAATGGAACTTTCCCGGATAGCAGATGGATGCGCTGACGGATAAGCTTGCCAGAGCAAATTGTCTGATATGTCCCAGGCGGTCTGTTGCTTCGATGAAGCCGAGGTCCTTTTCTCGATCATTGTAGAGTAAGCGAGACTGCTTAGAGAATGTATGCAGCATATCCCGGATTCGTGATTCCCATGCTTCATCGGAGAGTAACATGACAAAATCATCGCCACCGATATGGCCGACAAAATCCTGTTTCAATGCTATGTTACCTAGCAGCTCGGCAACCAGACAAATCATCTTGTCGCCACGCTCAAAGCCATACTTATCATTGAATGCCTTGAAATTATCCAGATCGAAATGCGTCAGTACAAAGTACTCTTTTTTATCAATGCGAGTCTGTATTTCGCTGGCAATATGCACATTACCCGGCAGAGAGGTTAGTGGATTGCTGTGCAGGGCATGTGCAACCTGAGTCTGAGTGATTTTCTCCAGCAGTTTGCGAATAGAGAGTGTGCCGATATACGTGTTACCATCACAGACAATGATCGGGCAATAAACGAGATCGAATGATCGACGGGTTGCCAGCTGACTGGCCTGTGAAATTGAATCTTTGGCTTGAACCACAAGCGGTTGCCCAAGCATTAACTTGGAAACGGGAGCGCGGTGGTAAAGGCTGTGGGCATAAGGTTTGGAGAATTCGTTAAACAGTTGGTCGCGGATGACGGCACCAGACACTTTACCATCATCTACGACAGGCAAAGCCTGCAGTGTGGGGTCGTCCTGAAAACGGTTCAGGATAGAGGTTAATTTGTCGCTGGAAGAGCAGGGGGGAGTTGCTCTCAGGCATAACGAACCTACCCGCTCATGACTGTACTGGGTGTTATTGTCAGTATGACTCTGTTTTGCAGCGGCTTTGGGGGTAGCGTTGTCAATGGTCAGTAGAATATCGGGCACGCCTATAGCTGCCTGCTCCTGAGGTTTTCCAAGCAGATAACCCTGCCCATAATCGACGCCCATGCGATGTACAAACATGAGGTCATTATCTGTTTCAATACCTTCAGCAATAACCTTGCAGCCGACACGTGCAGCCAGATCGACAATCAATTTCACAAAATCCGCTTCTACGGAATCTGAACGGACTCCGGATACAAAATATTTATCCAGTTTGAGAAAGTCGGGCTGTAGCTCTGCCAACAGACGAAGATTAGAATAACCGGCACCAAGATCATCCATGGCAATGGAAAAGCCAAGGTCCCTGTAGTAGTTAACCGATTGTTTCAGCTTGTAGATATCGGTTTGCTGGTGTTCGGTTAGCTCAAGAATGACCCGCTCACTGTTTAATCCTGCCTTTTCCAGCATCTGCAGGGTGCGCCCACTGCGAAAGTCCGGGTTGACCAGCACACTCGGGCAGATATTGAGCGCCAATTTTCCAGGCAGTTTGCGTGCAACGAAGTTTTCTACGGCCTTAGACCTGCAAATGTAATCCAGTTCGCTTGCCCTTTGATGATGATATGCGATATCAAAGAGCATATCCGGCTGAAAAAGAACGGAATCGGAAGGTCCTCGCGACAGGGCCTCATAAGCAAATATGCTTGTGTTGCCAATATCAAAAATGGGTTGAAACAATGTGTTGATCTCTTGCCGCTCTAGAATGGATATTAGTTCGGCTTTGAGAAGATCGCTGTTTTTTTCCAAATCACTACTTATATTTTGTGATACTTTCATTATGTTACCTCGGTTACACCTATTCAGCAGTAGTATCTATCGGCAGCGTGAATGACAGTAGTGTGACACTCTCATAGTAGATCTGTGATGCCGTCATTGCATGTGAATCGATTCGATCAGTTTGTCCGGGATATATGGTTTTTGCAGAAAGCGAATTTGACTCAGGCTTGAGTGTTGTTGGCGGATTTCACTTTCATGGTAACCGGAAGTGAGGATAACCTTGCAATCGCTATCAATATTCCGCATGTGCTCCAGGCATTCAATGCCACCCATTCTTGGCATAGAGAGGTCGAGTATGGTCAGTTTGATGATGTCACGCTGTTGCTGAAACTTTTCGAGTGCATCCAGACCATCCATAGCTGTGATAACCTCAAGCCCGTGCTCCTGCAATATAAATGTGGTCGACTCAAGAATATCACTGTCGTCATCCACAAGGAGCACCACTCCCTTCAGTTGCTTTTCAGTTTTATCCTCGCTTGGAGCAGCAAAGCTATCTCTTGTGCAGATAGGGAAGCAGACCTGAATAGTGGTGCCTTGTCCGACACTGCTGTCAATGATGATAAAACCATTATGGCCGCGAATAATGCCAATCACAGCACTCATCCCGAGACCATGTCCGTCATTTTTTGTGGTGAAGAAAGGGTCGAAAATCCTCTTGCAGGTTTCAGGACTCATACCGCAGCCACTGTCCTTGACCTCCAGAACCAGAAAATCGGCCTCTTCAGGAATGGGTGGAAGGTAGTGTGGTAAGGGGGATGGCTTGAAATGCTGGCGGTAGGTAGAGAGTCGGAGAGTGCCGTGACCACCTTCAATGGCATCGGCACCATTCTTAACCAGATTTAGAATGATCTGCTGAATCTGGGTAGCATCGGCCATAATGCTCAGATTATCTTCGTCAAGTTCCAGCTCCAGTTTGATGTTTTTAGGCACAGAGACATGAATGAAATCGGTAATATCTCTGACTTGGTCGGCCAGATTGAGTTTTTGTACAATAAATTGTCCTCGGCCAGAGTAGGCCAGCATCTGTCGGCAGAGGTTAGCTGCTTTGTCGGATGCTGAATTAATACGACCGAGATACTCACTGATGCCGAGCCCCTGTTGCTGTTTTCTTTCAATAAGAGCCGTGTTGCCGATAATGGAGGTGAGGATGTTGTTAAAATCGTGTGCGATGCCACCAGCAAGCACCCCCATGCCTTCCAGTCTCTGGGCATGTTCGAGTTGCTGGTGCATCTGCTCCTTGTCGGTGACATCACGTAAAATCCAGATGCAACCTTTATACTCATCACCGCGATGAATGGGGATGAAGTCGAGCTCAAGATGGTCTCCATCATGGGTTTTCAGTGAAAGGTTGTTGACGGCCTGTTTTTGAGTGAAGTTATAATCCAGGCGAGGCATTGCATCACAAAATGCCTTCAGGGTCTCAATCCAGTAACTCCTGTGTTGATTCAGCAGTGTTACCGATGCATCAAGGCGTAGCAGATCGTAAATGCGATCGTTGGTCAGGACGATTTTTTTATCGGAATCTTCAAATGCAATGCCTCCCCTGAAGTTTTCCAGTAGGGATTCAAGTTTTGTGAACGTCTGGCGATAGGCTGACGTCTGCTTGTCCACCTCGCGTTCAATCGTTTTTCGACGGTTAACCTGCATGACCATGAGATAGACAAGTATCAGCGTGATAATGATGCATGCTGCAAAGACCCGTGCAGCATATTGTGTGGATTGATTTGCAACGAAAGATTTTCCGGCGTTGAAAGAAATTATTAATTCCGTTCCTCCGATTTTTAAAGGTATTGCCTGTGTGAAAAGAATTTCATTGCTCACATGAGTTTGGCTGGACCAGATAGAAGAAAGGGGATTTTCACCACTGACCTGGATTGTAATTGAACGATCATTCCAGTGGTATTTTCGCAGTGATGGTGCAATAACATCATCAAGCCCCCACTCTCCGAAAGCGAAACCCAGCAGTTTTTTTGAACGCAACGACCTCTCTTTGGGGGGGTGGCCATCTCTGTAGATCGGCTTAAGTAGTCCAAGCGTGGGCTTTTCGGCGGAGTCCGTTTGAATGATAAGCTGAGTTGTAGCGTTTTTGCCAGCCCGATTAATGGCTTGTCGAAAAAGGGCATTGGATTTGATGTTGT
>CAZNFE010000097.1:0-8830 GCA_964571945.1 uncultured Pseudomonadales bacterium | reverse complement strand
ATATCGATGCAAATGAACACAAAAAAAATACAGTCAAGATAGATCACCTTATCCATGCAGATCTGCGTGATCTGTTCAAGGCGATGAAACGCACCAGTTCCACCGCAAATGGTGAATGGATCGCTGCGTGCAATCACTGGAAAAAAAGCTGGCCGGTATCCGCCACCGAGTATCCCGAATCACGTGTCAATAAATATGAATTCATCAAGGCACTGTCGGATAACATGGCAGAGGATGCGGTCGTGGTTTCAGATGCAGGGTCTTCTTACTATGTACCCTCCCAGGGATTGCTAATCAATTCTGATCAACAGCGTTACATTACATCTGGAGCCCAGGCCGATATGGGATTTACCTTGCCAACGGCTATTGGAGTCTGCGTAGCAAGGCACAATACGGATGTCCTGGGTATCACTGGAGATGGCTCACTGCAGCTCAACATACAGGAACTGCAAACCGTAAAACACCATAATTTCAGGATCAAGCTGTTCGTTTGGAATAATGATGGCTACTTGTCCATTAGAGCCACGCAGAGGAAATTTTTTGCGGAGCGATACATCGGCACTAACGAGAGCTCTGGTGTCTCATTCCCGGACCTTGAAAAAATCGCTGCCGCGTACGGACTTGCCTATGTGAAAATCCATGAATCGGATCAACTGGCAAGTGGATTGAATCAGGTTCTGAACCATGATGGGCCGGTAATCTGCGAGGTTTTTTGTCCAACAGACCAGGAAATAATCCCTGCTGTTAGCGCCATGCGACGGAATGATGGCACCATGGTATCCAAACCTCTGGAGGATATGTATCCATACCTGCCCAGAGACGAATTCTACAGGAACATGAAAATCAAACCGCTGGATGAAGAATAACCACCAGGCATCCTCAATTATCGATGATGACTTTTCAAATAAAAGTGCTGCACGTAAGCAATGCCTATACCGGTGGAGGTTCAGAAGCTGTCTTTGCCACATCACTGGAAGTGCTGGCAGAGTTCCCATCTGACATTACCCACCTGTCGGCTTGTTGCACTGCCCTGAATCAGGGCGTTGCATTCACGCCGGACCTGAACTTAACTTCGTGGACTGAATTCCCGCGTACCGGACAACTGCGCTATATCTATTCACCAGAGAACTGTGCAAGCCTGTACACCTTTATCCTGCAGCACAAACCGAAGGTAATTCACCTGCATGGATTTCTCGCTCATTTGTCCACATCGGTGCTCCGTGCGCTTACGCAGTGCAGATCGGAATACCGCTTCTCCGTGATTCAGACGGTACACAGCCACGAACTGATATGCGCCAACGCATCCGCATTCGACTGGCATAAAGTAAACCCCTGTACTGATTGTATGGGGGACCGCGTAAAAACCAGAATATTCTATCGAAATTGTGATCGCCGCGGCTGGTTACACTCCTGGGGCAAGGGCATTCGGAATATCGTTGATCGAAATCTGTTGCACCATCAGGATGTCGTTGATCATCTGATAGTGCCCAGTGAGTTTGTCAGGAAAACCCTTCTTCAGGAAGGTTTTACCGACGAAAAGATTACACTGATTCGTAATCCGGTGGTTATTCCACATTCCGATATCGACGAAGAGAGGGCGGATGAAATCGTTTATTTTGGGCGCTTCTCTCCGGAAAAGAACCTCCCCCTGCTTATCGATGCCGTTGAGAAACTCACGGCAACCGGTAGATTCCCCCGGTTAAAGCTCAAACTGATTGGCGAAGGCGAAGAAGCACAGCGGCTGCATCGGCAGATCGAATCGAAATCACTCCAGGATGTTATTGAGTTTCATCCGTTTCAGGCTCGAGAATCTCTGCATACCCTGATCGGATCAGCGAAAGTCATGGCATTACCTTCCAACTGCCTGGAGACATTCTCTCTGGTTATTCCCGAAGCTCTGGCTCTCGGCATAATGCCCGTGGTCACCGACCTGGGCGCATTGAGAGAAATGGTTGACTGGCTCGGATGCGGCTACTGCTTTAACAACGGGGATGTCGAATCTCTGACCGCTACGCTGGAAAATGCCCTGCTCGAGTTTGCTCTATCAACAGAAGCCCTGGAAATTTCGGCACGAAAAGTGCGTACACATCTCGGCGGTGAGCGGTATGCAAAGCAATTGGATCACCTCTACCGGAAGTTAGCATCCCAGCAGAAATTTTGAGGTCAGAATTAGAACAACGCTTCCTTGCCGCAGGGTTCTTCACAACCGCTGCAGGTTCTGTTCTGTCTGGCCTGGCTCTCGGGATGAACCCTGTTCAACCAGAGCTGAAATGCGCCCCAAAAGCCACATAACACAACCATTGCCAGTAAAGGGTAGAGATACGCATACATCAGCTTTGTGCCTCGAAATAACAATTCATACCAGATGCCTTACGCAGCACTGAAAAGACCTGCAAATCCCATGAAGGCCATGGAAAGTATACCAGCAATGATCAGGTTCATGGCTGTTCCCTGTATCAATGCAGGCACGTCAGAAAGTTCCGATTCTTCCCGCAATCCGGCCAGCAGCACGATGGCAAGCGTAAATCCCAGGCCTGCGCCGACCGCGAAAACGATGCCTTCCACCAGATTATAAGTGCGGTTCGTATCAAAAATGGCAAGTCCCAGGATTGCACAGTTGGTGGTAATCAGGGGCAGGTATATGCCCAGCGCCCTGAACAGTACCGGGCTTATTTTTTTAATCAGCATTTCGATAAACTGCACCGTGCTGGCAATGACGACAATAAAACTAATCAACCGCAGGTAGGGCGCATAGATCAGCAGATACGTATTGAGCACCCAGACACACAGGGCCGTGACAGTCATCACGAAGGTAGTTGCCATACCGAGACGAAATGAAGTCTCCAATGAGTTAGAGACACCGAGAAATGGACACAAACCCAGGAAATAGCTCAGTACGAAATTATTGATCAACAGTGAACTGATGAATATCCACAATAAATTATCCACTAGATTTCACTCCTTTGTGCGTCAGCAACTTTTTCCAGGAACTGTTGCTTGCGTACGGTAAACCAGTTGAAGAACAGCAGAATAAGCCCGAGCGTCAGGAACCCGCCAGGTGGCAGAATCATCACCACCCAGGGTTCGTAATCAGCACCAAATAAACTGATTCCGAACAGTGAACCACTGCCCAGAATTTCCCGCACTGCCCCCAATGTAAACAAGGCAAGCATAAAACCCGATGCCATACCCATTGCATCCAGCACCGCCAACCGGACCGTATTCTTGGATGCAAATGCCTCCTGTCGGCCCAGAATCATGCAATTGACTACAATCAGTGGAATAAACGCACCCAGTTCTTTGTGCACTTGCGGCAGTAACGCCAATAACGAGTAATCTATCACCGTCACAAAGGTCGCAATGATGATGATGAACCCGGAAATTCGTACCTGTTTGGGAATGAATTGTTTCAGGCTGGAAACCAGGAAACTCGACCCTACCAGCACGAAAAAAGTGGATACCCCCATGGCCAGTGCATTGATTGCTGAATTGGTTACCGCCAGCATGGGACACATACCAAGCACTTGTACAAAGATCGGATTTTCTCGCCAGATACCCTTGATAAATTCTTCGTAGGATTGTGATTGATCTTTTGCCATCGTAATTCTTCAACTCATATGAATGATTCGTACTTCTCCGCTAACCCTGTCACCCGGTATGCAAGATGACAATCCTAACACTACTCACCGCGACCGGATTCGGACTGACTGCTTTCTTCCCTGACTTGCATGGCCGGTTCCTGCCCGGGCTCAGGTAATTTGGAAAGCCAGATTTGGTTGGTTTTATTGAGTATCTTCACAACCGACTTGGAAGAGATGGTGGCACCGGTAATCGCATCAATTTCATTCGGCCGGGTTTTCTTCCCTTTCTTCACAGCGACGATTTCGGGCAGTACCGTTAAATCATCGAAATTGGCCACAAAATGCGCATCCTTAATAATATTGTCACCCAGGCCGGGAGTCTCCTTACTATCCAGAACCCGCATACCAACAATTTTTCCGGTATCGGTTCGATAACCATAGATCAACTGGATTGTGTCCTGAAAACCGGGCCCTTCTGCAGGAATGGCATAACCGACAAAATGGCCATCTCGATCGTAGCCGCCATAAACAGGCAAGTCGCCTTTAGCCTGCGTGTTCTCCGGTAGCAGTTTGTTGTCCTTATATACCAGTCTCTGCATCTGCTCGACGCCGGGGAGTACCTTGAACACAGCTTCCCTCAATTCTCTCGCCTTATTTGCTGCAATCGTATCGAAAGTGGCTGCATAGATGCCAATGATGGCCAGTCCCGATAGCAGCCCCGCAACCGCAAGTGTCGCGACCAGACGGAATGAACCGGATTCGGAATTTGCAATGTTCTCCTGGTCGCTCACCTTAGACCCCCACGGTCAGTTTTTTTACGGTCATGAACGGTCCTTGCCACGACCAAACACCGTTGGTTGCGTATATCGGTTAATCAATGGCGTTGCCGCATTCATCAATAAAATTGAATACATCACCCCTTCGGGTAATCCGCCAAAAACCCGAATCAGAATCACGAGACAACCAATACCAATGCCAAAAATCCAGGCTCCTTTTGGTGTAATCGGTGATGTCACCGGATCCGTCGCCATGTAGAAGGTGCCCAGCAGTAAACCACCGGAGAATAGTGAAAATAGCGGCGTTGGGAATCTTGCCGCATCAAATAACCCGAGCACGCCTGAAAAAACGGCAACTGTTACCAGGATGCTAACCGGAATTCTCCAATCCAGATCACGGCGCCACCAGAGATAGACTCCTCCAAGCAACAAGAGCAAGCCACTGGTTTCTCCCAGAGAACCGGAGGTATTACCCAGGAAAAGGTTTACCAAGGGCGTTGCCTGCTGCTGAAACTTGAACAATCCCAGTGGTGTTGCAGACGTTAATCCATCTGGCTCAACATGCATAAACGGCATGGCCAGATTCGTGGCATGTACAGTAAAGAAACCATCAGCTCCGGTCACCGAATTCCAGGTAGTCATGGCGATTGGGAATGTCGCCAGCAGGAATGCTCGGCCAACCAGGGCTGGATTGAACAAATTATTACCCAGACCGCCCCAGATAATCTTACCGAATCCGATCGCGACCACGCCGCCCAGGAATGCCATCCACAACGGAAGACCAGGTGGCAGCGTTAATCCCAGCAGCAGTCCGGTCACCAGTGCACTGGCATCCCATAAAGATTCCGCCTTGTTTTCATACGGACTGAACGTCCATTCGGTTAAAATCGAACCAAGTATGCTCGCTAGCAGCACCAGCAAAGCACTTAAGCCGAAAAACCAGATGCCCGCTATGGTCACTGGAATCAGCGCATAAATAACGTCCCGCATCGCCTGGGGAGTTGACATCCCCTGTTGCAAGAGAGGTGCGTGCTCTAACAATAATTCCGGGTCTTTCGAATTCATGTTACTGGCTCTTTGCGATTGCGCAGATCGTCTTTACCGGTGCGAATGAGTTGTACGATGGGTATCGCAGATGGGCAGGAGAAGGTGCAGCAACCACACTCCACGCAATCCATAATATTGAATTTAAGCATTTCATCATAGAGTCTCGCTCTGGATAAGCGGGCAAGCCGGGCCGGATTGAGGAAATAGGGACAGGCTTCCACACAACGCCCGCAACTAATACAGTGGTATTCCTTGCGTCGTGCGGTCTCTGTTGCGGTAAACGCCAGGATTCCGGAACTACCTTTAGTGATCGGCGAATCCAGCGTTGCTATCGGCCTGCCCATCATGGGCCCGCCCATAATTACTTCCTGAGTCGTATCGGTCAAGCCGCCACAAAACCGGAGTAACTCTCTAACTGGAGTCCCGATGGGAACGATCAGGTTCGCCGGATAAGTAATCCCCGGCCCTGAGACCGTGACAATCCTTTCGATCAACGGAATGCCCCATTCAAAGTAATCAGCAATCGCAACAATCGTACTCACATTGTTTACATTAACCTCGACATCCCGGGGCAGCTGACCGGCTGGAACTTCCCGATTAAAGATAGCCTTTATAATCATCTTCTCAGCACCCTGTGGGTACTTGACGTTCAGAGGCACCAGGCGCACTGGATCTTCAGGTTTGATGTGCCGTGCTAAAACCTCAATCGCTTCCGGTTTGTTTTTCTCCACGCCAATGACAGTTTCTTCTGCACCCAGTTTCTGCCGGACTATCTCAGCACCCCTTAATAAATCTTCCGGTCGTTCAACCATGAGTCGATGGTCATTAGTAAGGTAAGGTTCGCATTCAGCGCCATTTACCAGCAGGTAGCGAATCTTCTTTCCATCCGGAATAGAAAATTTCACATGACAGGGAAAGGCTGCTCCGCCCATACCAACGATCCCGGCATTTTGAACCGCCTGGATAAATTCATCGATGGACAGTGACTGCCATTCAATGGGATTTGTCTGAACTGATTGCTGAGTGGCATAAATATCGGCTTCAATATTGATGGCTGGCACAAAATTACCGTCAAAATTCCGGAAATTGCCAATTTCCCTGACCATACCCGTTACCGGGCTATGCAGCGTAGTCGATACAAAGGCTGCTGCCTCGGCAATCAACTGCCCTTTTCTCACTCGCTGACCAGCCTCCACAATCGGTTTGCTGGGAGCACCCAGATGCTGACCAAGCGGCAACAAATATTCCTTAACAAAAGGTACACGCTGGGTAGGCAGATCGCACGTCTGCTCTTTCAGATGGGCTGGATGCACACCGTGATCAAAACTTTTTTGAAACAATCGAAGCGGGTTCATGGTGAAGCTCAATTTTAACAACTCACTGATTTTCTATTGGCTTTGGGTTTCTGTTACCAGCCGGATGCTGATTTAGCATATTCACTAACTGATCTCGAACACGATCGGACATATCCACTGTCATGTTTTTTTCCAGATCTCTAATTTGTTGCTCATGCTCTTTTTTCAGCGCGTCTATTTCAACCTGGTGGGCAGCTTCAAGTCTTTCTTCAACTTCCAGGGTAACTCTTTCGGTAAACGGCGTAATCAAACCAGCGAGTTCCTGTAGCGTCTGCCAACTCTGTTGTTGCATATTTACAATCTGCACAAGATAGGGATCAACACTGTACCGGGTCAGGCCCTCTGCTTCATCACCCCGCATCAGTTCGATGTACGGGGTTTTCCCTTTTTGGGATTGTTCATTCATCTTCATCCAATCTAACATGTTGGTGGGAGTGGGCGCATCATCTGCTAACACTGCAAAATAAGGCTCAAATCGACTTTCCCGAATTGCCCAGTGAGCCGGTGTTTGAAATACTCCTGCCTCGGATTGAAGCCAGGTTTCTAACGGCTCCAGATTTCCTTGCAAAGAAATTCTGGTTCCGAATACACCATCACTTCGCGGGTCATATCGGAACAGGGGAAATGCCCGGCAGGTTACAGCTATCCTGGCGTGTTCCAGGGTCTGAAATTGATCAAAACCATGGCGCTCCGGGCTGGGCGCATGCACATTGATCAGAGCAGGACCAGCAAATTTAATTGCTTCGGTAACACTGGTATGCAGATGATCCGGTGCTGAAATCGAAACCTGTGCAACATAGGCATGGCGTTGCGCCAGAGCTAACATGCCCAGATTTGCACCTGGATTCGGCAACGGTGCCATGGCAGTTTGCATGGGATTATTCCCGGTCAAGCCAAAACCCAGGTCCGACATGACCAGAATCTTGACCGGCAGATCAGAATTCAGCAACCAGGCCACTTGTGATAACCCCCGGCCGGCAAGCAAATCATCTCCGGCCACCAGGAACAGCGGCGGACAAAGTTGTTTTTCCTCTTCACTTAGATCCTGCCAGCCAAGATTATCCAGAGCGAACCTCGTATACTCGGCTCCGGCTGGACTATCAATCTCCAGCTGTGCTTTTCGAATAAGCCCGACTATCGCACAGGTTTCACGAATCTGACCTTCCAGAAGTCCCGCAGCCAGTTGTGCTGTTTCACCGGTCATATCAACCACGACCGGAGCCTGAAATGAGTTGTTGGGAAAACTACCTGCCCATGCAGCCACGGATCCCGGACTCAATGCCAGGCCGAATCGAGCTCGTCCCAGGCCATTCAAACCATCGGTTATTCGCCAGCGCAGATCGGTCATATCTCGAGACAGATGCAGCATACGGCGCAGTGCAATTGCATCAATGGAGTGGAAATCCAGGTCAGACTGCATCTTGTCGGCAAACGTCGCCAGATCAATCCTTGGAGTCTGAATATTGTTTAGACGGGTTTCCAGTTCTTCGATGTCTTCCACCGGCAACACGCTGGATAATCGGTCCCTGATCAACTGGGTTAACACATCGCCTGTTTCACCAATTTTTTTAGCGAACGCATTTGCAACCGGCTGTTGCCTGAATTCTGTAGCGGCCAGTACCATGCGCATACTGATTTTCTCCCCCGATCCGGCTTCTGCACTATCACCACCAGCCATCGCCAGCGCGCAATAACGGGATAGCATTGTCGCTGCCATTGGTCCCGTTTCAGGATCCGCACTCACTCTCTCTATGGTCTCTGAAGGAGTATCGGGTGTCTGCGCCCAGATATTCCATAGATCGCTGGCCTCCGCCAGATTCTGCTCAGTCTGTTCAACCACACTGAGTGCTTCGGGTTCGCAAACCTGAGCGCATAGCCCACATCCCTTGCAGCTATCGGGATTTATTACCACAGCCAGCAGTTGGGCACTGTCTTTCTTGACTGCCTCCGCATCGGAAAAAAACGGTTTGGTGATGGCGACAGGCAACCTTCCTATGGATTCATGCATGCCTTCAATTGCATCTGCAATAGCCTGTTTGCGATCATCTGTCAGACTCATTTTTTAGGAACA
>CAZNFE010000096.1:1356-8847 GCA_964571945.1 uncultured Pseudomonadales bacterium | reverse complement strand
CAGGTGTGAGCGTGGAGCATAACCCGACACTGCTAGGTAAGCGTATGCAGAAGTTGCTTTAGGGAAGCTCTGAAAAAGTCAGAGCTTCCGCGCAGGCCATGGATGGCCTGCCAAAATCATGCGCGTAAGTGCTGATTTTGTGAGTCAAGGCAAAACCGCGCTTTTGCCTTGACGTACTGAAAAACGACAAGGACGTAGTTTTTCAGACCTTCCTTGAAAGTATTGAACAGCAGCGAATGGGCTTTTTTTTGCAACTTCCTGTTTGTGTGCTAAACTGGGTTCTAGTGTGCATAGGTGGGGGCTTTTGATTGATGTTCGTTAGATGTAGCAGCGCAATTATTCCGGCGATACTTCTGGTTATGTTGTTATCGATTGCCACGAGTTATGCTCAACCGGGTGCTGCAGCCTGGGATAAACAAAATCAGGAAGCCTATCTGGCTGCGGTAGAAGACTATCGTTTCAGTGATTTTGATGCAGCTATTGCAACACTTTCGAGGTTACATAACAGCTTTCCGGAGAACCAGGAGGTTACCCGGTATTTGGCTTTAAGTTATGAAGAATCCGGCAGGCTTGATAAGGCGCTGAAGGTTTATCGTGAATGGTTGGCAAGTGAGGGGATGAGTTTGCGCCAGGATATGCGTGATGTCTGGCTGGCTTATGCCCAGGCGTACAACCTTGCCAAGAAGCCACATATGGCAGCTGATATTCTCCATCAGTGGTTGGATGTTCATCCAGATGATGCAGAAGTCGCAGTGATGTATGGAGATTTTCTGGTTCGCGAACAAAGATTCGCGCAAGCGGAAAAAGTCTGGCATAAAATGCTGGCTCAACCATCACTGACTCCCATCCATCAGGCCGCCGCACATTATTATCTGGCTTTCGGTGCTGCCTCTCAAGGCGACTATTCAGCAGCCAGGGAAGAAGCTCAAAATGCCTTGCACGCATCTCCCGACGGAAAATATGCACCGTTGGCGAAGGAGTTGGCGGAAGCCCGGCCTGTGAAACGCGTGCCGGGTTTTACCGGCAATGTATTGCTTGGGGAATTTTATAGCAGCAATGTTGATCTGTTACCGGACGTTGTGCAATTCGCCGGCGGTAAGAAAAAGAGTGATAACTTTACGGAAGCGGATTTGACGCTTGGCTATCAGGGGGATCGATGGCGGTTTGGTTATGCACTCAATTCCACCTGGCATGCAAAACGAAAGGATTTTGATTTACTTGTTCATAGCGCATTTCTCGATTGGGATTATGCCAGTCTTGTGATCTCGCCACGGTTTGAATATGTCAGCCTGAATCAGGAGCGCCTGTATTATGGTGGTGGCCTTAATATCAGCTGGATGAATGCGGGTTGGCTAGTGAGTTATCAGGGGCGCTACCGTGAATTTAATAAACGATACGGAAAACTGAACTCTAATTTGAGTCGTCTTGGTGGCTTTAGCAATGAGTTAAATCTTAGTCGCCAGTTTGCCTTACAAAATATTAACTATGTGCTAAGCGGGTATATCCATCAGGAAACAACCAAAGGAGATGCCACGCATAACAAAACCGATGATTACACTGAACTTGGATTAAATGCTGTGGTAAATCATGAATGGAAGCAGGCCGATATCGGGGTGTTTGCGCATGGTTATTGGCGCGGTTATGCCCGAGCGGACACGTCAATTCTGATTACCGGGAATGAGAAGCGCAGGGATTATTATATGCAGTTTGGCGGGCATGTGGCGTCCCGACCATTCGGTACACCTGAAAATCGTATTATTTTGCAAGGACACTGGCAGAAAAATTTTTCTAATTATAAAGATCCACTTGTGGTTGTTCAGTTTGGAAAGGCCTATTCAGAGTGGCAGGCAGGTGTGTCATGGCAGTATCTATGGTGATTCAGCAGACAAACGTTGGGCGATTATTTTCTTTGGTTGGTTTGGCTACCTTGGTTGTGTTGCTTATGCCGACTGATTCCAATGCGGCCAGTGTTGGCCGATTGGCCTATGTGTGGGGTGATGTCGCGGTGGAACGCGGTGCAGCCAGCGAGCCCGCCGAGCGCGGAAGACTCGTTTATCGCAATGATATTATTGTTACAGGTTCTGGCGGACGTGCGAAATTGGTGATGTCGGATGGCTCCCGTGTGTATGTAGGCTCCCGTAGTCGCATTGAAGTTTCAGATTATGCAAGGCGTGGTGGCAGCTTGTTTTCGGGAGCATTCAATATGTTTTGGGGGAAAGCGCGGTTTTTTGTCAATAAGCTGGTGACGCGCAATTCGAGCTTTCGCGTACGTACATCAACGGCCGTACTGGGTGTGCGTGGTACTTCTTTTGTGGTCAACCAGGCCAAACCTAAAGGTTTGCAGGATTCAGATGTTCAAACGATGAGTTTTATTGATTTTGTACGTAAATACCCGATGCCGGTTCGTGTTGTGCTGCAAACCGGAGGTGTGGATATCACTTTACCATCCGGCAAGGTCGTGCGACTGATTCCGGGCCGGACTGCAGATATCAATAAACGCGGGGAAGTGCGTATCCATCGAAGTGGCAAACATGACGAAAACACACCACCTTCGGGGGTGAAACATCCGGGCGTCGAAAAGACAGGAGGGCGTAGTCCTGGGTTCAATTCACCCAAGCCTCCGAGTCTGAAACAGCTCTTTCAAAGGGCGGCTTCAAAGGGCGGAGCCGGTGGAGCGCAGGGAGCCTATGCTCAAGGTGGTGCGGCTAAGGGGAGTGGCGTCGGGTCTGGTTCGACAATCGGTTCTGCAGTCAGAAATGCAAAACAGAACATCGGAGCGACTACGCAAGTTAACATTCAGCCTCGCTTCGTGTTGCCTTAGGGGAGGGTAAAATGAAAAAGCTTTTGCCGATTTTGGTATCCTTGCTCCTGGCCTCTTGTGGCGGCGGGGCTGATTCATCTTCTACGTCATCAAGCACGACATCTGTGACAGTCTCGCTGGGCAGTGTGGCTGCAGGAGCCCTGGCAGCGCCAGGAACTATTCCGCCAAATGTGTCAAAAGCTTTAGTTAATGCAATCTCCTCAACGGGTGCCGTGATTGTGTCGCCAGCTGTAGTCCTTAACGCTGCCAATGGTTTTACCTCCACGCTTGATGTGCCAAACGGTACCGGCATTCGTATCTTTGTCAGGGCCTTTAATGCCGCAGGTGTTCGAATCTATGAAGGTTTGTCCGCCCCTCAGAAATTAATTGGGCTACCCAAAGCCGTGCCTGTCACTCTCAATGTAACCGTTGGTGTTCAGGCAACGCCGACCAGTGTGCCTCGCGGAGGTGTGGTGAATTTGACAGCGACAACTGCGGGCGGTGTGCCATCGGCAAATTCGCCTTTGCTGTGGAATGCCACGGTAGGCGCATTCGGTGCGCCCGGTGCAAACGGGGCAACGAAC
This sequence comes from uncultured Pseudomonadales bacterium, assembly GCA_964571945.1. Classification (GTDB taxonomy): domain Bacteria; phylum Pseudomonadota; class Gammaproteobacteria; order Pseudomonadales; family Azotimanducaceae; genus JASJXV01. The sequence goes on along the minus strand of CAZNFE010000096.1, from coordinate 5,463 downwards.
ACCTGGACTGCTCCAAATGTTGTGGGTGCTTATTCGATTGAAGCGCATGTCGATCCTTATGCAAATCCGGATCAAAGCCCACTGGTGTTTGGCAGTGTCACTGTCAATGTTGTGAATCGGCCTCCGGTCGCGGTCAATGATGCGGCAATAACTTCTCCATTTTCTCCGGTTTTGATTAACGTACTGGTCAACGATAGTGATCCGGATGCTGATCCGATATCGGTCGTAGCTGTTTCAAACCCGGCCAATGGCAGTGCTGTTATTTCTGCGGGTCAGATACAGTACACCCCGAATGCAGGATTTTCAGGAACGGATACTTTTACCTATGGTATTTCTGATGGATTGGGCGGCGTTGCATCTGCAACGGTGACTGTAACTGTGAATGCCATTGCTGTAGATGTTGGCCTGGCAAAAACAGTGAATAATCCAGCGCCTGCTTCAGGAAGCACTGTGACGTTTACTGTTACCGCAACGAACAATTCGGCTGTTGGTGCGCTTGGCATTCGGGTTTCTGATGCTTTGCCCGCCGGACTTTCTCAGGTGAGTGCTACGCCATCCCAGGGAACTTATGCTGGCGGTGTCTGGAATATAGGCGCGCTGGCAGCGGGCGCATCTGCCACGTTAAGCGTGATTGCCAATGTTTTGCCCGGCAATACTGGAATAACATTCACAAATACAGCCACTTTACAATCGTTAGCCGCTGGTTATGTAGACAACAATGCTTTCAACGATTCCGCATCAGCCAGCATTATTCCTGTTTCCAGCGCAGATGTTACCGTAAGTGTTGTTGCATCAGGCCCTAAAGAACCAAACAAAAACATGAAGTACACGGTCACAGTAAGCAACCTAGGTCCTGGTACAGCTACGAACGTTGTCGTGACTGATACTTATACCTCACCGTCTATGACATATCTATCCAATACGGGTGGAACTGCAGTTTCTCAAGCTGGTAATATATTAACTTGGACTGTCGGTACCCTTGCTCCAGGAAGTTCGCAATCGATTGATGTCAATATGAATATATCTTCTTCCGTGCCAGTGGTAGTACCCTCTCCTTTCGCCTTAATCGGCGTTACCCATAGCAATTCAGCTACAGTAACTGCGACAACCTCAGACCCAGCTTTAGCAAACAATAGCGCTACTGGTTCCTTCACTACCGCTGATGAATCAGCGCCTGTCATTACCTTTGCCAATAATCCCCTGATTCTTCAACAAAACGACCCCTTTCCCTACACAGCAATTGTAACAGACTACTTCAGAGACCCGTTATTACCTACTATAGTTGCGACCACAGCCAATACCGTTAATACCTCCATTCCTGGCACAAGCACTGTGATATACACTGCAACTGATGCAGTAGGAAACTCAAGCTCAGCAACTTTAACAGTTATCGTCAATAATAAACCCATTGCCGGCATTGGCAGCACAAGCTTTCAACAAGATATCTATGGCTACACTGGTACACAAGACACGGAAATCAGGCAGGATTTACCAGGTGAGAATTTCGGAACCGTAGGCTATTTTTCTACTGATGGGGCTAATGACAAAAACTCGAATACAGTAAATGACTCTTTTTCCCTGCTGCAGTTTGATTCGATTTTCGGAACATTACCTGGGCAGATCCCTTCTGGGGCGGTAATTACCAGTGCATCACTTCAGATGTCCTTGTCAAGTGGTGGCCAGAGCGTAGACATGGTTCAGCTTCAGTCTGTATGGAATGAAAGCAGTGCCACCTGGACCACAGATACTGCTAAAGTTGCTGCAGGAACTTTCTTAAGAACATTACAAGGACGTGCTGTTGCTCATGTTGCAGATTTAACACAATTAGGGACATCAGGTACAACGGTAAACTTTGATGTAAGTACAGAAGCACAAGTTTGGGCAAATACGCCTGTAAGCAACTTTGGCTGGGGATTTAAGCCAACCAATATACTTTCCATAGACGGTGTTGATTTTGAAAGTGCTGATGCATTGCCCATCGCCTCCAGACCTTTATTGAGTGTCAACTATCTTGCCAATCAGGTGAACCTCAAAACGGCACTGAGTGCAAACATAACCATTCCTGTTGGGGGTATCGACAAGGAAGGTGACCCAACCACAACAAGCATTACATCCCTGCCAGCAAGTGGGGCACTCTATCAAACCCCTGATGGCTTAACTGTGGGTGCTCAAATCACAACCGTCCCAGCAGTTGTAGGAATATCGGGTCAGGTTATCTATATCCCAAATGGATCTGGGGTAATGAGAAGTTTCACATATATTGTTAGTGATCCTTTGCAGAATTCTGCACCTGCAACGGTAAACATTCATGAAGATACAATTACACCCGTAATCACAGTCACAAGCCCCGGGCTTGCTACGGTTGCCTTGGGCAGTGCATATGTAGATGCAGGGGCAACCGCCTCTGACAATGTCGATGGTGTAATCACTGGCAATATCATCACCAACAACCCCGTTGATGTTTACACAGCAGGATATTATATCGTAACCTATGATGTCGCTGATGCCGCAGGCAATGTAGCTGTTCAGGCCTCACGCACCGTAAAAGTGAATGCCACACCTGTAGCTGGTGCCAAAACGATTTCTTTCAGGCAGGGAATCAATGGTTACGCTGGTGGTGAGGACACCTATCTACGTGAAAGATTCCCCACAAGCAATTATGGAAGCTCGATAAATATTGAAAGTGATGGTGGCTTCTCGATTGGTCTTTTTGACGACGCATACGGGCTTTTAAAATTTGGTAATATTTTTGGTGCAACATCGAATCAAATACCATTGGGATCAAGCATCAACAAGGCGGGGCTTGGACTCTATGTTTCCAGTGGTGGCGACCACGTGGATATGATGCAAATGTTAGCACCTTGGGCTCAAAATACGGCAACGTGGAATAGTCATGGAGCAGCAGTGACGAACGGGACATTCCGCCGTAGAGTGATAGGCCGCCCAATAATTGGCGCACCTCTAAATACTTCGGGCACCTACCCACCAGCTATTGATGTCACACCTGAAATGCAAGCATGGTCTGGTGGTGCTCCGAACTACGGGTGGGGGCTGATGCCTTATGATACCTATGCATCAGATGGTGTTACTTTGGGTGCGCATGAGCGATTTATGATCGCACAACGACCTTTGCTCACCGTGACCTACAGCAACCCTGCAGTATCCATCAATGCTATAGTTGATACGTATAGCCTTATTCCTTTGAGTGGCTATGATGCCAATGGCGACCCGCTAACCAGCAAAGTTACTTCAATGCCTGCCAATGGTACCCTCTATCAAACCCCTGATGGTGTTAACCTCGGTGCTCAAGTCGTAACCGTCCCCGCTACCATTGCAAACGGTCAGGTCATCTATGTGCCCAACCAAGGATTTATAGGCTCTGACACATTCAATTATGTTGTTAATGATGGTGTTTTAGACTCTGTTGCGGTACCAGTGAATATTTCTGTGGGTGCACCAACAAATTATAACAAAACTTGGACTGGTTCAGTCAATACAGCGTGGAACAATGCGAACAACTGGTCACCTGCAGGTATCCCCACTGCAACTGATAATGTATACATTGCAAGCGCTCCAGCAAATCAGCCTGTTCTTACAGCCAATGCATCCATCAAAGATCTTATGGTACCAGTAGGTGCCACGCTGGATTTGGCATGGGCCGCGTTAACCGCTTCAGGTCATGTGAATGCCAGTGGTTTGATTGTTGCCACAACAGGTGGCGTGACTATGACCGGGGCCAATACCACTTTGCAGGGCACAGTTTCAAGTGTGACCATTGGTGCGAGCGTTAAACTTGTCGGGCCAACGGTTATCTTAAACGGATCAGGCAATTTAACAGTTACCTCTGCTGGTGTATTGGATGTATATGGGCAGGTTTTGGATATCTACGGATCATTGAGCTCAACGAACGCCAATGGTGCTACAGGCCTGAAGATGGTGAACCCTGCGGATGTAGTGACGGTTCGTTCGAATGCGACTTTCATTGATGGCTCTTTAGCCAACACGAATGGCTGGTTTACAGCTGGCACCTTGCATGTTTGGGGTGCATTTAACGTGAATAATCTCGGTAGTGGAACTTTTAATTCAACCGGCACACATAAAGTTGTA
>CAZNFE010000096.1:0-1256 GCA_964571945.1 uncultured Pseudomonadales bacterium | reverse complement strand
CAAGTACTGGTAACCGATTCAATGATCTGGAAATTAACAACCCTGCAGGTGTGAACTTTGCAACAAATGTATATGTATCCGGGCAGTTGATTGAACCTGCAGGCGTGGCATCTGTCGTATCCGGAACTGGCCAGACACTGACCATCGCTGGTGGTGCCAATGTAGATGGGCTGACCTTCAGCAATCTTTATCCGGTGATCAATGCGGCGCCAATATTGTTTAATAATGTGACATTCCAAAGCTTCACCGGAGGCTCTGAACTTTCCATCGGTTTCTCCGGAGCGAATCTGACCTGGAACAACACTCAGTTCCTCGGCACGCCAGCCTTTCATGTTGGCGGTACGGGTACTGGCAATACGATCACCTTCCTCAATGCCAATCTGAATACGGCTACAGCGAAAGTCGAGACTGTATTTGATGCCAATAATACAATTATTTGGCCAAATGCTGCGCCGGTGATTCAAACGAATGTACCGATTGATGTGTATGAAAACACTCCGGCTGTGATAATTGCCCAGGCTGATTTATATGCCAGCGATGTTGATAATACAGCTATCCAGCTTGTCTATACCGTCACCTCAGTGCCTGCTCTCGGGCAGCTGCGGCTGAACGCAGTACCATTGGCCCTCAACGGAACATTTACTCAGGCAGATATTAATGCCGGACGGATGACTTATCTGCCTCCGGTCAATGGATTCGGGGCAGGGCAGGGTAGCTTTGGCTTTACTCTGACCGATGGTGCGTCACCACCGATTCCGGGCACGTTTACCATCAATGTTCTGCATACGAATTATCCGCCTGTGATTGATGCACCCGTATCCCCATTTATTGGCTATTTATTGGTGGGTCAACCTTTGGATATGTACGTGTTTGCACATGATACCAATGCAGGAGACAGCTTGATTTACAGTGTGCCTGCAACGACACCGCTTGGTAATACCGCATCAATTGATACATACGGCCATCTGATCTACACGGCGAGCTTGTCAGGGCTTGATAATTTCTTTGTGAGTGTGACGGATAACTATGGCGCAGCAGCCAGCTTGCAAATCAAGTTAAATATACAGACCAATGGTATTCTTGGAACCGTTAACGGGCTGGCAGCCAATGACGGATTGGGAACCTCGGTGGCCGGCGTGGGCGATGTTAATCAAGACGGCTATGCCGATGCGATTGTGGGTTCACCATTCGCTGATCCCGGAGGCTTGCTTAGCGCTGGCTCTGCCTATGTTTATTCCGGGGCGGATGCATCTGTG
>CAZNFE010000095.1:0-8852 GCA_964571945.1 uncultured Pseudomonadales bacterium | reverse complement strand
ACCGCATTACATCAGACATTTAAAATACAGCAGTTAGTTTGAAAAGCCCAGAGCTAACCAGGTGACCATGCAAAGCAGATAATTAAAAAACCCCAAAAACCGGACTTTGCAGCTCCTGGCTCAAATTGCATCCTGCGCAGCAGTGATCTGGCATACCGTATAAGTCAACAAACCGTTTACAAATTCAGACAGTAAAGGGATCAGCAGGATTGTATACTCGTGTATGATCTTGCTTAGTTGGTAATCTACCTGGATGTTCGGCCGGGAATTTATATGAAAATGCACAAAAGAAGTTTAAGAAACGTGTTTGTAAAACCGAAGTTTCAATTGAAACTGACTTTGTTCTTTATGGTCTCAGGCGGTTTGATTCTGGGTGGTGTCAGCCTTTTTGTCATGCACAATCTGGGTACTGTTCAAAATCTCATGAATAACCCGCAAATGGATTTCCTGGTGCAATCCCGGATCAATGACCTGATGTTTCAGTGCCTGGAGATATCGCTACTTGGTTTTGCCATTTCCATCATATTCTCCTCTGTAGCTGCCCTCGTTATTGGCCACCGAATTGCCGGACCACAAATAGCCATAGAGGCATGTATAGAGCAGTTAAAATTGGGAAATTATGACTATCAGCGAAATCTTAGGGCTCGGGATGAACTAACCGGCATTATGGATGCACTGCAAGGTCTGATGCCTGTATTACGAGATCGGGATCGGACCAGAGAGCACTCGTCATGAAAGCAACAGCGCAGCCATCATTTTACAGGCCGAAACCGTCTGTACCAAACGGGTTCACACTGGTCGAGCTGATGATCACCGTTGCGATTATCGGTGTTATCGCCGCGATTGGTCTACCGGCATATCGCGGCTACATCGATACTGCAAATATGACCAAGGTCAATGCCACGTATAATGAAGCGATCCGATTGGCACAATACGAATTTTCCAAGGATACCACCGCAATTACTCTTGGCATGGGATCAACCCTGCCAACCAGCGAATCCGCATGGATTGCGGTGTTCGATACCAGCACGGTTGCGCTGGCACCAGGTGGTGGTCCTGCATATATACCGGGAAAATTGAAGGCAAAAGACGGTGCCACCGGTGCTGTTGGCGTTAAATATGACAGCAAAAAGCAGCGTGTGGAAATTTACCGTCCCTACTATCTGACGCTGGTTGGTTATAAAGCAAAAGTCACGCACGATTCGGTTAAAATCGATACATACGATTAATTTTTCATCGAAGGCAAGTGGCCAGTCTTTACTGCCCGCTTAATATGTCAGTCGGAAGATGCCGCCCGGGAATGCCTGATTCTGACCACATACCGCCACCCAGTCAAAACACATACCAATGTGCCAGCAGTCAGCAGCACAATGCTGGTCCGATAATCCAATTCAAGATTTAACTCAGCTAACCAGATCATGCCCAGCAACAAAATACCAACTGGAATCTCAATCCCGTCAATAAACTTCATCTTCAGTCGGGTACGCTTATAGACCGCCAGACGCGTCAGGATGACGTAACACAGGCTTGCCAGTACCAGTGCCGCCAGAAATCCGGGTTCCCCAAAAAATGTCATCAACAATGGCATCAGGATTAACACACAACCAGCACCCACACTCTGGGGAATGATCATTATGCTGGTATCCTTGATCGCGTGACCTGCCAGGGCGTATGTGTTGCCAATTACTCTGCTTGCTTCAAGCAGAGCCGCAATCATGACAAAATGACCGGCTCCCCAATACTTCGCATCAACCAGCAAGTGCAACAAAGACCCGGAAAGTGTGACAATAAACACCAGTACCAGGATCGTTGCCGGAATCACGAATGAAGCATAGCGTTGCCATGCCTGAAGTTGTTTGTCTCGATCCGCAGTATCCAGGGACTGGTAGAATACCGGGGCAAAATATTGTCCTGCGGTGCTTTCGAATGCGCCCATGATTCCGGCACTGACGGCATACCCGGCCGCAAAGATTCCCAGTCTTGCCAGAGATTCCATTTCACCAAAGAAGATCCGAAAAGACTGAAACTGGAACCAGTTCAGCAACACCGTGATCGCAAGGGGCACGGCAAACACGGCTACCGGTTTGATCTGGCCAATGCCTGATTTGATCGGCTCCGTAGAGTGCACTCTGTTGACTGCCGCAATGAAACTGGCCGTTGCAAATCCGGTTCCCAACAAGTAGCCCGATATCTGTCCTATCATCCAGAATTCGGCATCTGCATGTATGCCAGTCAACACTACCGAAGCCGTTAATCCAACCCACAAACTCAAAAGAGTGAACAACATCCACTCCAGGCGCTTACCCAGCAAATTCAGAGAGGGAATAATGGTCTGGTTAATGGAACTGGTAAAGAGACTTCCCACCACGAGAAAAATCAGTAAACCGATCGGTATGCTAACCAGATCTACGAATAGAAATGCGAACACATACAGCAACAGTGCAGCCATCCCACTCACGAGAATCAAATAGGAACAGGCAAACCCCAAGTGACGCAGCACAGTTCCCTGTCGGTTCCAGGCATGTAACTGACGATTGATGTACATGCCTACCGGATTTATAAACGCCAGTGCAAAAAAAGTAATCAGGACCGTGAATATAGCCAGCTTGCCCATTTCAACCTGTTCGAGTCGCCAGGTAAGCAATCTTAGTGTAAGCAACGCTGTAATTATCTGCAGGCCACGGCCGGCCAGAACAATCACCAGATCACGCACTTTGCTGATACCAGTTGTTCAGGTTCAGGAGGATCTGGTCGATATCTGTCCATGCCGTTAATTTGAGGTCCCGACTGGCCCTGCCTACCGCTGGGACATATCGCGCCGGTGGCTGTAATGAATCTAGCGACTGTTCAATCAGCAGATCAGAACCGCCTACCACCTGCCTGACCTTGAACGCCAGTTCCCGGATGGAAAGGTACTCAGGTGAACCGACATTGTATGGATACAGGTTTTTACCGTGGGTCAGAATCCGGAGTAGCCATACCACCAGGTCTGCCGTATACAGGTAGGATCTAAGCTGCGTGCCATCACCCTTGATGCGGATCGTTTCACCCGCCAGTGCATTGCGCAGGAAATTACCAATAGCGAAATGTGCATCCAGAGGCAGGTACGGGCCAGCGAGTGTAAAACAACGGGCAATCATGATTTCAATATCATTTTCCTCCGCCATGCCTGCACACATCTGTTCACTGACTCGCTTGCCTTCACCATAGGCAGTGAGTGGCCGCTGAACTCGACTGGATTGGGCAAAATCCTCCTTGACTCGAATCATATCCGTCGGGATCACACCATACACGGCACCGGAGCTTAGCAGCAGGAGCCTGCCCACCTCAGCCTTCCTGCAGAAATTCAGAACGGCCTGGGTACCCCTGCGCATAGTTTCCACTATCCGCCGATCCCTGTTCTTGAGCGTATCCAACGAGATATCGGTTGCTCCATGCACGACAAAATCAAACGTCCCAGCCGGGAACCGGAATGACTCAACATCGCCCTCATAAAACTGCACGCCCTGATTCAGGTGTGGAAATTCATCGCAGAATTTTTGTGGATTGCGGGATAACACCGATATCTCTATCAAATTTGTCGATTGCCGATTGAATGCAATCAGAGACTCCAGCAACCACTTGCCGATGAACCCGGTACCACCAAATATAAATACCTTGCACCCAGCCAATCGGGACAGGGACGTGGCCGCATGATGCAGAATAAAATCCAGATCCCTGTTACGTTGATTCTCCATTGATCAGACTGCCACGAATTATTCGCTATCTTGCTTTAGTTTCTTCAGCGCGGCTCCTACACCATCCAATTGCCTCGAATCCTCATCTCTTGGCTGCCTGCCGCTGATCAGCACCATGTAATTGGAATGAGCGGCATGCACGGAAGTACGATAGCCCATGGCATCCTGCGCCCCATTAATAGATTGTTTGAGCATGCGCAATGTGAGTTGGTCATTCTCCGCAATTCGTTCTGCCTGTGCCAGGGTTTCTGTTTCCAGATCAACCCTGGGTACTACTTTATGCACCAATCCCAATTCATGGGCTTCCCGTGCGTCAATGAAACGATTCTCAAACAGTATTGCTTTGGCCTTTCGGATACCCAGGTCCCAGGGTGCGGTAAATAACTGCAGGTGTGAAGGCAAAAATAACGCATCATCCGAGGCAATAATCAGATCCATGCAGGAAGCAATCAGGTAACCGCCAAAAATGCAATATCCCTGCACCTGGGCAATGGTCGGTTTCTTCAGATCCCGCCACCTGAGTGAGGCATCGACGAATAGATCCCAGGTCATTTGCAGATGCCCTGCTGTACCCGGTGCATAGGGTCGCTCTTTCAGGTCCGCCTGCTGCTCCGGTGTACCAAGATCGTGACCAGCAGAGAAGTGCTCTCCCGAACCTTGCAGAATGACTACATGAATGGATGAGTCTCTTTCCGCGCGGATGAAGGCGTCATCCATTTCTTCGAGCAATACGCGCGACTGCGCGTTGCGATATTTTGGACGATTGGTACGCACGATTGCTATTTTTCCGTGTGTTTCATACTCAATCTGCTTATATGGCATTGTCAGCACCTTTCCAACTTGGCATTAGTCTCATCAATACTGCATCGTCGATTCGGATTTCATGGAATCCATGCATGCTGCGAAGTGCCCTGCTCAAGATCGCAGCTTCAGTGAGCATGCTACAATTCAAGTGCAGGATAACGCAATCGATGGATTTCTGCAGGACTAGTACGGGTATTATCATGACTTACACAGTTACACTGACCAGATCAGGGGACAGTTTTTCCGTTCGAGACGGCTTGACGTTGCTCGATGAAGCCATGGCTGCCGGTTACGTACTTGATTATAGCTGCAAGTCTGGTTCCTGCGGCCGCTGCAAGGTAAAACTGAGTAACGGTGCCGTTACTCATGCAACGTCAGCCAGTGCTATTTCAGAGTCTGAAATTGCAGCTGGATATGCCCTCTCCTGTTGTGCTTACCCTGAATCGGACCTGGAACTGGATGTCGAATTCATTCCGGAACTGGCACAGATCAAAGTTTTAACATTGCCCTGCCTGATTGATTCAATCACCAGACTTGCAGACGACGTCATCAGCCTGCTGGTACACATCCCGGAAGACTCAGCATTCAGATTTCTTCCCGGGCAATATGTGCAATTTATTCGGGGAGATCTCAGGCGAAGCTATTCCATCGCTGGATTGACAGGTAACCGACTGGAATTTCATGTGCGCTGTCTGGCCGATGGCGTATTCAGTCAGTATCTCTGCCACAACGCCAGGCCAGGTGATCTGCTTCACCTGGAAGGCCCGTTCGGCACTTTTGTATTGAGAGACCGGGGCTGTCCAATAATTTTCATTGCCGGTGGAACCGGAATTGTACCAATACTTGCCATGCTGAATGAACTGACCGCTTCACAAATCACCCGTCAGATTTCTGTTTATTGGGGTGCCAGCACCATCGATGGATTCTATAGCGACCGGGTTCAATCGCTCACTGATGCGGGTTACCCGATTCGATACAAGAAGATATACTCTGGTTCAGAAAACTCATGGAAGGGTGATACCGGGTTAGTACACGAGGCCGTACTGCGAGATTTTTCAGATCTGTCTGACTACAATGTATATGCTTGCGGACCCCAACCGATGATCAAGATAGCTGAACGAGAATTTTCCGCACTTGGTCTACAGCCTGGGCATTTCTACAGTGATGTATTTGTTGCAGCATAACGGTTTAAATGAAGTAATTCGTTGACCCATATGAATATCAGTTTCTGGAAAGATAAACGAGTTCTGGTGACAGGGCACACCGGTTTCAAAGGAAGCTGGTTATGCCTCTGGCTGCAATTAATGCAGGCGAACGTGAAGGGTTACGCACTGGACCCACCGAGCACACCGAGTCTGTTCGAAAATGCCGGGGTTGCAGCGGGTATGTCATCCGAGATCAACGACATCACCGATCTCGATACGCTGCGAAATTGCATACAGAATTTCCAGCCTGAGATCATTTTCCATCTGGCTGCACAGGCACTGGTCATCCGCTCCTATCACGAGCCGCTGGAGACCTATGCTACCAACGTAATGGGAACTGCTCACCTGCTTGAATCTGTTCGTGATTGTAACAGCGTGGCGGCTGTTGTGGTGGTTACCAGTGACAAGTGTTACCAGAACAAGGAAACCCTGGAAGGCTACCGGGAGACTGATCCACTGGGTGGATACGATCCTTACAGCAACAGCAAAGCCTGTGCCGAACTGGTAACAGCTTCCTACCGGAGTTCATTTTTCAACCCCGACTCATTCGCGTCACATGGTACGGCAATCGCCTCAGCCAGAGCAGGCAATGTCATTGGTGGCGGGGACTGGGCAGCTAATCGCCTGATCCCCGATGCACTGCATGCCTTCGAAAAAAGTGAGCCGGTAATTATCCGTTCGCCGAACGCGATCAGACCCTGGCAATACATTCTGGATTTGTTGCACGGCTATCTGATGCTGGCAGAGAAACTCCATACCAATGGTCCGGACTACGCGGAAAGCTGGAATTTTGGTCCCGACCCTTCTGATTTTAAACCGGTCGAATGGATTATCGAAAAGATGGTTGAATATTGGGGGGATGATGCAAGCTGGCGATTGGATCACAGAAATCAACCTCATGAGGCAAACTACCTGAGTCTGGACTGCTCCAAATCCCGACTGCGACTGCCGTGGGTACCTCGCTGCAATCTTGAAACTGCGCTAAGATCCATCATCCATTGGCATCGTGGCTGGGTGAACGGAGCGGATATGCATGCGGTTACGCTGAATGAAATTCAAAATTTCATGGAAACTATGGACTGATGAGCCAGGACAGTATACGCAAGCAAATCACCCGACTGGTTCAGCAATATGCCGCCGCTGAATTTGCGGTGCAACCATTTGCAGCAGGAGAGACACCGGTACCGGCTTCCGGAAAGGTAATCGGCGCACCTGAACTGGAGCTAATGGTATCGGCTTGTCTGGACGGCTGGCTCACGACCGGTCGATTCAACACAGCCTTTGAACAGAAACTTTCAGCGTTCATCGGTGTCAGGCACCTGCTCACCACCAATTCCGGCTCATCAGCCAATTTACTGGCGCTGGCAGCGCTGACATCACCTGCACTGGGCGAACGGGCACTGCAGCCGGGTGATGAAATACTAACCGTGGCGGCCGGTTTTCCGACCACGGTAAATCCGGCTCTTCTGTATGGCCTGGTACCTGTCTTTATCGACGTTGATATGCCAACGTACAACATTGATACCACGGCCATCGAATCTGCTATTTCAGAAAAAACCAGGGCAATCATGCTCGCGCATACCCTGGGGAATCCTTTTAATCTGTCCGAGATAAAACGTATCACAGAAAGCTACAATTTATGGCTGATTGAAGACTGCTGTGACGCCCTGGGCAGTACATACAACGATCAACATGTGGGCACCTTTGGGGATATTGGTACCTTAAGTTTTTATCCGGCTCACCATATTACGATGGGTGAAGGCGGTGCGGTATTTACCCAATCCGATGAACTGAACTCAATTATCGAATCAATGCGTGACTGGGGCAGGGATTGTTATTGCGAACCAGGTTGTGATAACACGTGCGGCAGAAGATTTACGCAACAGTTAGGTGAACTGCCATTCGGTTACGACCACAAGTACACCTATTCGCACCTGGGTTTCAATTTAAAGATCAGTGATATGCAAGCCGCTTGTGCGCTGGCGCAATTAGACCGACTTGATGATTTTATCGCAATCCGCAGACACAACTTTCGATTTCTGCATGCTGGTTTGAGTGGCCTGGAGGAGTTCATCATTCTGCCTGAAGCCACTGAAAATTCAGATCCATCCTGGTTTGGCTTCCCGCTGACCATCAAAGAGACTGCCGGTGTAAACCGTATTGACCTGATCAAGTACCTCGACCAGAACAAAATCGGTACACGACTCCTGTTTGGTGGCAATCTCACCCGGCAGCCGTATTTTCTGGATCGAAAATGCAGAATCCCTGCTGAACTCGAAAACACCGATAGAATTATGCATCAATCATTGTGGATTGGTACCTATCCGGGCCTGACTGATGAGCATCTATCGCATATCATCCGTAAATTTAAGAATTTCTTTGGTCATGATTTTTGACTAGTTCATGTCCTGCAACGACGGTTTTGATACCAGAATCTGAGAAATCAATGTGCCTGCATACTGTTTGAGACTACTAACCAGGACATAAACTAACTGAAAGGACGACAATGCCCCACTTATCTGAAGTAGCATACCAGATTGATGGTCAGCCTATGTTTCAGGTTCTGGCGAGAGTGCAGGCAATGGAACAGCAAGGCAGGGACATAATTCATTTCGAACTCGGTGAACCGGATTTTGCGACTCCACAGAATATCATTGAAGCGGCTGTTCGCGCTTTGAACAGCGGATTCACTCACTATGAAAATTCCATGGGTTTACTGGATTTCAGGAATGCTGCCCGGGAAACAACCGCAATCTCCCGCGGTTTCAAACCTGATCTGGATCAGGTACTGGTTACTTCCGGTGCAAATGCAATTATCTACCTGGCCATCAGATGCATCGTAAATCCCGGCGAAGCAGTGATTGTGCCGGATCCCGGTTTCCCGACCTACTATTCAGCCATAAAGGTATGTGGTGCAATTCCGATACGTATCCCGCTCCGGGAAGAGAATCAATTCAAACTGGATCCCGATGAACTGAGACGCAGTATAACGCCAAACTCGAGACTGGTTATTCTCAATTCACCTTCCAATCCAACCGGAGCAGTATTGAGTGAGCAGGATATCAGAGAAATTGTAGAAATCTGCCAGCAACATAATCTCTATATT
>CAZNFE010000094.1:4337-8902 GCA_964571945.1 uncultured Pseudomonadales bacterium | reverse complement strand
AATGAGAGACCATTACGATTTTTCAAAAATGAAAGGGAAGAAAAATCCCTACATCAAGTATTTAAAACAGCCTGTCACAATGCGTCTGGATAAAGATTCAGTCGACTACTTCAAATCGTTAGCTGAAGAATCAGGCATACCTTATCAAACACTTATCAATCTATATCTCAGGGATTGCGCAGCTAATGAAAAAAAGCTGGATTTAAAATGGAGATGAAAAATCATAACAATCGCATGCAGTCGGACGCGGCAAAGCCGCGCTGCTGATGCGAGGCGTTAAGCCGAAAAAGGGCCATATGAAGATCGCAGCCAGAGAGACCGATACATTGAGCTGCTAAAACATATCAAGAACCATATGATGCAATTGAAACGGATTTCAAAAAAGGGATTCTTAATGAAGCAACAATTCAAAGAGACATCCCGCGAGATCTTCTCGAGTATTACAAGGACAAGATTCTGTCCACCCAAGCAGCGCTAGTACAAAATATACACCGAATAAAGGAGACTTTCTCATGTCTGACTTCAGAATCGGCTATGTTAACGTTTTTGTAAATGATTTCGATCGTGCCATTGAGTTTTATCAAAATCAACTGGGCCTGGAGTTACTTACGCGTGAAGATGAGTTCGGGTATGCATCATTTGAATCAGGTCCGATAAGCTTCGCAATCGCACGAACTGAAGATGATGAAATGGTGGGCAGACATACTGGAATTGGCTTTATTGTTGCGGATATCGAGGCTACCTATGCGCAGCTGAGCGAACAGGGAGTTGAATTCTCAATGCCTCCCACAAAGCAGCCGTGGGGAGGGACGCTGGCTTTGATGAAAGATCCGGATGGCAATGTCTTCTATCTGGACCCCGGGGATCATTGATTGATGATTTCTGATCGCATATTTCAAATAACGATCAGAAGGACATGCCAGGAATCCGTCAGCACGGATGAAACAGCTTTTTTTAGCAACAGTTTATCTGCACCGATGGGTACATTCTCCATTCAGTGATAAAGTAATACACTTATGTTGCAGTTCAGCTCTCTCAAACGCACAGCAACCGGGCAGTAGGCGTATCATGACTCAGGATGAAATGAAACAAGCAGTGGCACAAGCCGCCATCGAAGCCATCGAACCCTTACTCCAAAACAACTCAATCGTAGGCGTAGGCACTGGTTCTACAGCCAACTGCTTCATCGATGCCTTAGCAACCATCAAGCACAAGTTTGACGGTGCTGTAGCCAGTTCCATTGCCTCTGCTGAACGCCTAAAAGGCAATGGTGTACCAGTGTATGACCTCAATTCGGTAGATGATCCAGTTGTGTACGTAGACGGTGCGGATGAAACCAATCATCAATTGCAACTGATCAAAGGAGGTGGCGGTGCGCTCACCCGTGAGAAAATCGTTGCGGCAGTAAGCAAGCAGTTTATCTGCATTATTGATGACTCCAAGCTGGTCGATGTGCTGGGTACCTTTCCGCTGCCGATTGAGGTGATTCCGATTGCCCGTGGTCATGTCGCAAGAGAAATGCTCAGCCTGGGTGGTGATCCACGATACCGGCAAGATTTCATCACCGACAACGGTAACATCATCCTGGACGTCTATCAGTTGGAAATTCGATCCCCTGAAGAGTTTGAACAAAGAGTGAACAATGTTACCGGTGTCGTGTGCAACGGCCTGTTCGCTAACAGGCCTGCTGACCAGGTTCTGATGGCTACACCGGATGGGATTAAACTTCTGTAAGCAATTTGGACTTGGCGATGCCAATCCAGACAGTGGTACGCTTGGAGCGGGTGGCATCTGTCTGAGACACACATAAATCCATCCATGGAGCTGGACAGTTCCAGCCTAAATCAACTTACCGGGATTCATCACGCCATTCGGATCGAAGCTGTGCTTGATCGCTTTCAGATACTCGATTTCAGCTTCGGACCTGCTGTGGGTAAGATATTTCTTCTTCAGCAAACCGACTCCATGTTCGGCAGAAATACTACCGGCAAATTTCTCCACAATACTGTAGACCTGTTCATTCACAACTTCACACCGTTGCCTGAACTCATCGACGCTTAGTCCCGCCGGTTTGAGAATATTAAGGTGCAGGTTACCGTCACCGATATGACCAAACCAGATTAATTCAAAATCCGGATATTTTTCAGTCACAACGCGATCAACTTCGGACAGGAATTCCGGCACATTCGATGTGGTGACGGAAACATCATTTTTGTAGGGTGTATAGGCGGTAATTGCCTCGGAAATGCTTTCCCGGTATCGCCACATATTTTTTTGCTGTGCTTCCGTCTGACTAAGAATACCATCAGTTATGCAACCGGCATCCAGGCATGCCTGAAATTCCCGCATAACCAACTGCTCAATCCCGTCATCGGTCTCATCAAATTCCAACAACGCATAATAAGGCGAAGCCTCAGCAAAGGGTTTTGGCAGATCAACGTGCGCCAATACACGGGTCAGCGCCTGATCCGAAAAAAACTCAAAAGCTGTTAAATCTATATCCCTGGAAAAGGTGGCGAGAATTTCCATCAAAGAATCAAGATTTACAACGGAGAGCAAAAGTACTTTGAGATTGACCGGCAATTTCGTCAATTTCATGGTCGCTTCCACCACAAACCCCAGCGTTCCTTCGGCACCGATAAACAGATGCCGCAGATCATACCCAGTCGCATTCTTGACCAGACCCCTGTTCAATTCCAGAACCTCTCCCTTCCCGGTTACCACTTTAAGGCCAACGACCCAATCTCTGGTCAGGCCGTAACGAATAACTTTGATGCCTCCCGCATTCGTCGAAATATTACCCCCAATCTGGCTGGAACCGGCAGACGCAAAATCAACGGGATAATACAAATCATGTTGCCTGGCATACGCCTGCAACTGTTCGGTGATCACGCCGGCCTGACAGGTTACCGTCTGATCCACTCGGTTAAAATCCAGAATTTTGTTCATACGATCGAACGACACCACCAGCTCATTCTGCCGTGCCAGTGCACCTCCGCTCAGCCCTGTTCGACCACCAGAGGGCACCAGTCCAACGTGCTCGGAATTTGCCAGTTGAACCAGTTTGATTACATCCGCCATGTCTTTCGGAAAAACGATTGCCAGTGGATTTGGCGAGTAAAATCGGGTCCAGTCCTGCCCATACAACTCCAGTTCTTCAGCCGTCGTCTTGATCTGTGACTGCTGCAATATAGAGCGCAGCATTCCGATTATAGGGTTTTGATGAGTAGCTTTTTTCATCTTGCACTTGAATAAAAATGGATAAGTTCACCGTGAGCTCTATGCTATCATACGCCGCTTTTCAAACCGCCCTCTTTAACCATACGGGAACGATCCGAGTCATCATGGCTAAAACTTCAATGAACCGAGACAAAATACGCATTCTCTTGCTGGAAGGAATTCACCCTGCCGCGCAACAAACATTCGAGGATGCGGGTTACACCAATGTCGAATGTCTCAGCGCATCACTTACGGAAGATCAACTTATTGATAAGCTCCGGGGTGTGCACCTGCTGGGTATCCGCTCTCGCAGTCAGATTACCGAAACAGTCTTCGAAGCTACCAATAAGCTGATGGCCATCGGTTGTTTTTGCATCGGTACCAATCAAGTAAATCTGCAGTCTGCTCGTACACGAGGTATTCCCGTATTCAATGCACCTTTCTCCAATACGCGCAGCGTTGCCGAGTTGGTCATTGCGGAAGCGATATTGCTGCTGCGGGGAATTCCGGAAAAAAACTCGCTGGCGCATCAGGGCATCTGGCAAAAATCAGCGAGCAATTCGTTTGAGATCCGGGGTAAGACGCTGGGTATAGTCGGCTACGGTAATATTGGTACTCAGGTAAGTGTGCTGGCAGAGTCATTAGGAATGCGGGTGTTCTATTATGATCATATTAACAAGCTCAGTCTGGGCAATGCGACCCAACTTTCTTCTCTCAAGAACTTATTGGCCAGAAGTGATGTCGTTAGTATGCACGTTCCTCAAACTGCCGCTACTCATCTGATGATTGGTGTGCAGCAATTATCAGCAATGAAGCAGGGCAGCATCCTGATAAATGCCTCACGAGGTACGGTGATTGACATTGATGCGCTGGCACAGTCACTTGATTCAGGCCATTTGCTGGGTGCAGCAATAGATGTGTTCCCGGTTGAACCAAAATCAAATGCTGAAGCATTTATTTCACAACTGACCCAATTCAACAATTGCTTGCTCACGCCACACGTCGGTGGAAGTACCATGGAAGCACAGGAAAACATCGGTCTGGAAGTATCCGCAAAACTCATCAAATACAGCGATAACGGCTCAACCATTTCCTCGGTAAACTTCCCGGAAGCGGCACTCCCGTCACATCCAGGCAGTCACCGTATTCTACACATCCACACGAATCGGCCTGGCGTTCTCTCCGAAATAAACAAGTTCTTTTCCGATCACCATATCAATATCAGTGCGCAGTATTTGCAGACCAATGATGCAGTTGGCTACGTCGTGACAGATATTGATGAAGAATATTCCAGCCTTGCCCTGGAAAACCTGCGCAGTATTGATGGCACTATCCGTACCCGCGTG
>CAZNFE010000094.1:0-4237 GCA_964571945.1 uncultured Pseudomonadales bacterium | reverse complement strand
CCGGCCAATCTACAGGAACTGATCGATTTCATCGAACATGTCATCCCTCAACCGTTCTGACTCGTTCACGAGCTGATGCATACCGTCAGGAATGTAGCGAATTTCACTGTTTGGAAATTTCTGGCTGATTACTGGCAGGTTGTAACGCCAATCAACCGTATGATCATTAGTACCCTGGATTACCAGGATTTCACTCTGGCTGGATGGCAGTTTCTCGAACCGGACAAGCCATTTCTTTAACGCGGTCACCCATTGCAGGGGAAGTGTATCGTGCTGCAGCACATCATCTTCTCTGATGAAGCGTAAAAATTCCTCGTCATGTGAATTGGTAACGAATACCCTGCGTTGTTCTTTGATCAGATATTTACCAGCGGCGTGAATCCATCGGCCAATCCGCCATCCAACCGGGCGTACCAGAGGAGCAAACAGTACGCTCTTCAAAAAAGGAGTCTCTGGATGGGTTAAGAGATGCGTCATGGCGATCGCGCCGCCCATACTTTGTGCCACAAGATGCCATGGAGCAGGAGTGCTACCCTCACACAGGCTGATACAGGCAGACAGTATGGACTGGTATCGTACAAAGCTGTCGATTGAGGCCCTGGCACCGGAGGAGAGTCCGTGCCCGGGTTGATCATAGGTGACGACTACATACCCTCTGCGAAGGAAGTAGCTGATCGGGTGTCGGTAAATGCCGACATGGTCATAGTAACCATGCAGCAAAAACACCGTTCCATGTGCATCTTCCGGAATGAACACATGCAGCGCCACATCATACCCATCAGCTGCAATGCTTCCGAAGCAATGTCTTACAGGCAACAGATGTGCAAAATCTAATCCATAGAATTTGCAATACTCCTCCGCAAGATCACCAGTAGCGAAGGTGCTGGAAAAACTGAACGGAGGTAATGCTGCACGCAATCGGGCGAAATTCACCGGTCTGTCACCCGCTTGCTTACTTTACTTTCGGATCCAGTGCTCCGACTGCATACTGCTCATACATTTCATCCAATGACACAGGTTTGATTCGGGATGCCCATCCTGCCGTACCAAATGCCTGGTACCTTGACACCACGATTTCCTTCATCGCCTTTAACGTTTCTGTGAGAAACTTGCGCGGATCGAAATCACTTTCATGCTGCGCCAAAAACCTTCGCACAGCTCCTGTCGAGGCCAGCCTGAGATCCGTATCAATATTAACTTTCCTGACACCATGTTTAATCCCTTGCTGAATTTCTTCAACTGGCACACCATAGGTCTCAGGAATGTTGCCACCAAACTCATTAATCACAGCCAGCCACTCCTGCGGCACGGATGAAGATCCATGCATGACCAGGTGAGTATCGGGCAAGCGTTCATGAATCTGTTTTATGCGATCGATTGCCAGAATGTCACCGGTCGGCGGCCGAGTAAACTTATAGGCACCATGACTTGTACCGATAGCGATCGCGAGCGCGTCGACTCTGGTTTCTTTAACAAAATCTGCGGCTTCTTCCGGATCGGTTAGCAGCTGATCCATGGATAAGCTGCCTTCTGCACCTACACCATCCTCTTCTCCTGCTTCTCCGGTTTCCAGGGAACCGAGGCATCCCAATTCGCCTTCTACGGTAACTCCACAAGCATGTGCCATCTCGACGGTCCGGCGTGTGACTTCGACGTTGTATGCATAGCTCGCCGGTGTCTTCTGATCTTCCAGGAGTGAACCATCCATCATCACAGATGAGAAACCCGATTGGATAGAACGCTGGCAGACATCAGCAGAAGCGCCATGATCCTGATGCATTACCACTGGAATATCGGGAAATTCTTCTATCGCTGCCAGGATAAGGTGCTTTAGAAAAGTCGGACCGGCGTATTTTCTCGCGCCTGCTGAAGCCTGCACGATAACAGGGCTGTCGGTGTCCCTGGCGCCCTCCATAATAGCGCGGATCTGTTCCAGATTATTGACATTAAACGCCGGTACTCCATAGTCATTCTCTGCTGCATGATCCAGCAGTTGTCGCATGCTTATTAACGCCATTTTATAACTCCCTGATTTCAGGATCGTAGTTCGCATTCATTCACTTTCACCACAGATGTTACTTTTCAGTGTATCGTTGCTGCAATATTGCAACGGCAGGTAAATTTTTACCCTCTACATATTCAAGAAACGCTCCACCACCGGTTGAAATATATGAAATTTGATCTTGCACCTGATATTTGTCGATCGCTGCCAGCGTATCCCCGCCACCGGCTATTGTGAAAGCATCGGATCTTGCGATCGCTTCTGCCAGAACCTGGGTACCATGACTAAATTGATCCAATTCAAAAACACCAACCGGGCCATTCCAGATGATCGTTTGCGCTCTGCCAATATAATCTGCAAAAAGAACTGCGGTCTGCGGGCCGATATCCAGAATCATGTCATCCGGGAGAACCGCATCCACCGATTTAACACTGGCGTCCGCAGTTGCGGCAGTTGATTTTCCGGTTACTACATCTACGGGCAGCGGTATTTTTACTTTCTTCATGAGTTCCCTGGCATTCCCGACCAGTTTCGCCTCACAAAGCGATGCCCCTATGTCAAATCCGGCTGCAGCGAGAAATGTGTTGGCGATCCCGCCACCCACAATCAGCTGCTCGACCTTGTCGGAAAGCTCATTCAATACGTCTAATTTGCTGCTTACCTTGGATCCCCCTACGATTGCCAGCATGGGTCTAACCGGATCTGTCAATGCCTGATTCAGGGCTGACAGCTCATTCATAAGCAGCGGTCCTGCACAGGCTATCGGTGCAAATCGAGCCACTCCATGAGTCGAGGCCTGTGCACGATGGGCAGTACCAAAAGCATCCATCACAAATATGTCACACAATTCGGCCATTCGTCTGGAAAGCTGTTCATCATTGTCCTTCTCGCCTGCATTGATCCGAACATTCTCAAACAGGACGATATCCGCAGAAGATGCATAGCTCTCCGCCAGCCAATTCTTCACCAATGGTACAGACTGTCCCAGTAATTCGGATAATCGAACTGCCACGGGAGCCAGGGAATATTCACTCTGTGCTTCGATAGCAATACCTTCCTGCGGCCGCCCAAGGTGGGACATTACCCTGACCCTGGCGCCCTGATCGAGTGCATATCGCAACGTTGGGATTACCGCCTGAATACGGACATCACTGGTAATTTTCCCTGCCATAATGGGCACGTTCAAGTCTTCCCGGATCAGCAGCGTCCTGCCTGTTATGTTCAGTTCTTTGAGATGATTTATTCTCATATCGTTACTAATTCCCTGCCAGGCTCGATCTGCCGGCGGTACTCAACTTTCGGCAAGCATTGCTTCAACTTCCGCGATGACCCTGTCAACGGTAAATCCATATTGCGTAAACAGCTTTCCTCCCGGTGCTGATGCGCCGAAACCGCGCATGCCCAAAATCCTCCCTTTGATGCCAACCCATTTGTACCAGTAATCTGCGTGTGCTGCTTCCACAGCCAGCCGTTTAGTTACACCTGATGGCAATACGGATTCCTGGTAAGCTACATCCTGGCTTTCAAATACATCGGTGCTCACCATCGAGATCAGGCGAACAGCCACGCCATTTCCCAGTAATTGATCTACCGCGTCAGCCGCCAATGCAACTTCCGAACCAGTAGCGATTACCACTACTTCAGGTGAACCGACACAACTTTTTAACACATAGGCGCCCCTCGCGATAAGTGCAACCTGTTCAGCCGATCTTTCCTGATGTGGCAGGGATTGACGTGACAACACCAGTGAACTGGGACCGTGACGTCTTTCTACAGCGGCTTTCCACGCCACGGCAGCCTCGGTTGCATCACAAGGTCGCCATACGGACATGTTTGGCGTCGCCCTGAGATTGGCAATTTGTTCAATTGGCTGATGCGTTGGGCCATCCTCGCCCTGACCAATAGAATCGTGGGTGTAGATAAAAATATTGTGCACGCCCATGAGTGCAGATAGTCGCACCGCGTTTCGGGCATACTCCATGAACACCAGAAAAGTACCGCTGAACGGCAGAAAACCACCGTGTAAGGCAACCCCGTTCATGATGGCGGTCATGCCGAATTCCCGGACACCGAAACGTATGTAGTTACCCGACGCATCTGCCCGGGTGAGCATTTTGCACTGCGGCCAATCGGTCAGATTTGAACCCGTAAGATCAGCTGATCCGCCAACTAACTCAGGCAACAGGCTAGCAATCTTTTCAATCGCATTTTGAGATGCCTTGCGGGTAGCCAGCG
>CAZNFE010000093.1:0-8967 GCA_964571945.1 uncultured Pseudomonadales bacterium | reverse complement strand
CTCCTTCATCAGTCACTTACGATAGTTTTGAGCGGTCAACTGCGGTTTCTAGGATTATAATACCTGGACGCCAGTGAAACTTTACTTATCGTAAAATCGCTATGCACTTATGCTGGTCAGGGAATAGTTACTTCTCTAAAATAGAGGTCTGCCCTCCTCCGGAGTCAAAATGAGTAAAGATAGATTAAGCCTGCTGGAGAACAGCGGTATCCTGTGTGTATCAGGTAAAGATGCCAGCAATTTTCTGCAAGGCTACATCACTAGTGACATCCTGACATTATCTCCTGAAAGCTGGCAGCCAGGCGCCTTCTGTAATCTGCAGGGACGTATGGTCTCTAATTTCAGAATGGTGGATCAGGCCGGATTGTTACTGATTAAAATGAATAAATTGCTGGTGGACGTGACCCATCAATTTCTTCAGAAGTACATTGTTTTCTCGAAAGCAGAGACGCTCAACCAAACTGATGCCTATTGCCAGGTTGGTGTATCCGGTGAGAACGTGTCTGCCACACTGAAAACGATTTTCGGGGAGATCCCGGAAGGGTCCCGGACCTGTGCGGTTTGCAACGGACACATCATCCTTTCGATTCCGGGAGAACAGCCCAGGTATGAGCTCTGGCTGAAATCTGACACAGCGGCCCCGCTTCTGAATGAGTTGAATGAGCACCTGACCCCTGAGGATTACCCCTCCTGGGAATTGCAGGAAATTCAAGCGGGATGGGTATGGATAACACCTGCAACGTCAGAACAGTATATTCCCCAGATGATGAATTTGCAGGCACAGTCTGCGATCAGTTTCGACAAAGGCTGTTATCTTGGCCAGGAAATCGTGGCCCGCATGCAATATCTGGGTCAATTGAAACAGCGCATGCACCGTTTCAGAGTCACCACCGATAAGCCGCTGGAAATTGGAGATCAGTTGTTAGCGGATCCGAACAAAGAGATCGGTAAAATTGTGGCATATGCAGCGGAGA
Source organism: uncultured Pseudomonadales bacterium (assembly GCA_964571945.1). GTDB lineage: Bacteria > Pseudomonadota > Gammaproteobacteria > Pseudomonadales > Azotimanducaceae > JASJXV01. Next base: position 7,993 of record CAZNFE010000093.1, on the reverse strand, counting down.
AACCCGACTCTGGCACCTATGAGATACTCGCTGTCGTGAGAGACGCCGAAGACAAAACGCTCACGCTTGAATCCGGTGAAAAGCTTGAGCAACTCTCCCTGCCGTATGTCTGCGCTTCCTGAACACTTCACACATCAATCGCCTGTATAAACTTGCGCCAGGTATCATCCATCTGCCAGTCCGGATTTGACTCCCAGATTCGGGTTCTCAGACTTATCGCCTGTTCTTCTGACCAGCCAAGGACTTGTTTGGCATAGACCGAGTAAAATGCAGTTACCCGGTAATTGGCTGCACAGTGTATGAAAACCTTTTCATCAGACAGAGTAACCATAACCTGTTTGAAGCGTTCATAGTCTGCTACTGTCGGACTCTCCCAGACAACCGGTATGTGAATGTAAGACATGCCCACAGAATCACAGGATTTCGCTTCATCAGCCAGCGAGTAACGGGGATCAATGGTCGCGAGATTGATTGTTGTCCGATACCCCTCGACGGATAGCGATCGCAATTGATCCTCAGTGGGCTGACCGCCCAGAATCGTATTGGCATCAATGCGGATATAGTTGAAGATTTCTTCGCTCGACATCAAATTGCACCTGATCGGATGGTCAAAGCCTGTTTGTCATCATGAACATCACTTGCATGGAATGTTAACTTTCCCTCATCATGCTTCATAAACGGTCTTGCCATCGAGAATCGTCCGCATGATCTTTATGTCCTTTATCCTGTCCGGTTCAACATCGTGGGGATCCTGTTCGAGGAACACAATATCCGCCAGTTTGCCGGGTGTTATCGATCCCTTGATATCTTCCTCGCAGGAAGCATAAGCGCCATGCACAGTACATATCCTCATTGCTTCGTCCACGCTGACTCGCTGCTTCTCTCCCCAAACCTGACCGAGGTAATCCTTGCGCGTCACCATGGATTGAATTGCCATCATGGGATTGTAGGGTCCCGGCGTAAAGTCCGATGCAGGGGCAACCGGGATATCATAGTCAAGGAATGATCGATGAGCGAACATCCAGTTCATACGCTGCTCACCATACTCAGCCCATTTTTCTCCATGATAGTATGCGTAGGTGTAAAATGGTGCAGGTATTGCTCCAACATTTTTAATACGCTGCAGCAAATCCGGATTCACCAGCGAACAATGCTCGATGCGGAAACGGGGATTCTCACCCTCCCAATTCACCAGAACTCGTTCATAGGCTTTAAGCACCATGTCGATCGCTTCATCGCCATTCGCATGAAAACCAATACGATAATGGTTTGCCACCGCATCATCTACCGCCGCATCAATTTCCTGCTGAGTAGCCACCAGGATTCCATAGTCATCCGGTCGACCTTCATAGGGTGTCGTCATGCGCATGGTTCGTTCAGATGCGGAACCATCCACCAGATACTTTGCACCACCCACTCTGAGCATATCATTCCCATAACCTGTTGATATACCAGCATTTTTAAGTATTTCGTAGAGAGGTTTCTGGTCTCCTTCACCACCGGCCAGAAACGCCGCGCCGAGTGGCATTACCGCTACCCGGCAGTAGAGATCACCGGCTTTTAGTGCATCTTGATAGGCACGCAGATTAACCGAGGACGTCGCCGCATCAGTAGTTGAGGTCAATCCCGTCGAAGACATGCGCCGGGTACTCAGGGTAGCGGCTCGCTGCATTACTTCACGCGTAATTTTCGGCCAGACCCCGACACCTCGAAAGCCAAACGCTGCTTTTTCTGCAACTTTTCCGTTAAGGATACCGTTTTCCCGATAATAGCTGCCTCCTTCCGGGTCCGGTGTATCGATCGTTACTCCGGCAAGTTCGAATGCTGCCGAGTTGACTACGCCGGTATGCCCACCCCGATGCATCACCATTACGGGGTGGTCTTTTGTGACCGCATCCAGATCAGAAATGTGCAATCCCCGCCCCTCTTCGAACTTGGTATCGTCATACATGAATCCGAACACCCATTCACCCGGGGGAGTTTCGTCTGCTTTGGCTCTTATGGCATTCTGCACTTCCGGAATTGTTCGATAGTCAACGTTGGCGCCGGTTGCTTCATTAGCCATTAACGGATGAGAGTGAGCATCAATGAATCCGGGAGTAACCGTCATGCCCCCAGCATCAATAACTTCAGTACCCGAACTTATCAGGTCTTTAATTTCACTATTCGAACCGGTCGCCAGAATATATCGTCCTCGTATAGCCACGGCTTCTGTGAGGGGCTGGTCCACATCCTGGGTGAGCACCCTGCCGCTCGTGATGACCTTATCAACCCACCCAAAAACAGATCTGTCTACCATCTCTCAACTCCTGTCTGCACTACGGATCGTCACTGATTTCTTCATGTCACCTCTCTTTTCTGGTGAGTTCATTGGCGTCTGTGTGCTCGAAGGTCTGACCGTATATTTCCAAAACAGTTGTTTCCGCATAACTGAGGATATTCTCTGCGATGGCTATTTCGTGATGAAACTCTAAAGTTCTTGCATTGTCACGCATAAACGGCGCTTGCAATATACCCCAATCAGGGTCACCGTCTCTGGCATTGACGTTCAATTTGACTACGGCAGGATTGCTGTCTGCCTGATACATACCACCAGCAATAACACATACCGCCCTGGGAATGACCAGTGACTGCATGACGATACCAGCTAGCGCATCCCACAGCCAATAGCCGCTTTCATCATGAAAAACTTTCTCGTTTGATTTGCGCCTGACCAGTTGATGATATCGAACAGCTGCCAGCGTCTGGGATTCAGCATTGGTAACGTCACCGGCTGCTTCGAAAACAATGGTTTCATAGTAAGGATTCCGCTCACTGCCATCAGGTTCAGGGGCAATATCCACGCCGCTGCTGCCTTCCCAGGCACCGATCAGTTTTTCCAATGGCCCATAGTCAACTGGCATCAGATCTGTCATAAAACGTCTCTCCTTCAATTAACTGCTTCAACACGCACCGGAACATACTTGTGGCATGGTGTTCCGGCGATTGGACAGGGATGTGCCTCATCCGTCAGGAGCTAAAACTCGACAATAGACTCAATATGAATCTGGCACGGCAGCCTGCGACAATTACAGATCCTTGAAGTTCGGAGGGCGCTTTTCCAGAAACGCAGTCACTGCCTCCTTGTGCTCGGCCGATTTGTAGGCAATGGTCAGTTGTGCCAGTTCCCGCTGCTGTACTACTTTCATATCGGTTTCACATGCGTTGTCAGTCAATAGCTGCTTGACCATACCTAACTGTAGTGCCGGATTCGCGGCAATCATCGACGCCACTTCCAGTGCAGTATTCATCAAGTCATCTGCCGGAACCAACTGGTTAGGCAAACCTTTCTCATAAGCCTCTGTAGCCGAGTACAGTTTACCTGTCAGGCACATTTCGCTGGCATTGCCAAATCCGACCCGCTGGGTCAGAAAGTGTGAAGATGCAAGTTCAGGTACTACCCCCATTTTAACGAATGCAAGTCCAAACCTGGCGTCTTCCGAAGCAATGATGACATCGAACGGCAACATCAGGGTGACTCCGATTCCAACAGCAACACCATTGACAGCAGCGATGATCGGCTTGCTCTGTCTAATAAAGGAAACCCAGTCTCCCGCGCCGTCCTCAGATTTGTCTTTTTCGTTATCCATTCTCGACTTAAAGGTGTCCTGCATATCGGCTCCGGCACAAAAACCACGTCCTGCTCCCGTGACCACAATCGCACCAATGTGCCTGCTCTCATTTGCCTGGCGGATAGCTGCCATCAGTTCTGCGTTCATTTTGAACGTCCATGCGTTCAACTTTTCCGGTCGATTCAGCGTGATCAAGGCTATGTTTTCCCGATCTTCATAAAGTATCGTTTCGTAAGACATTGATTGTTCCATGTGAGGTTAAAAAATTGCGCCTTATCTGGTCGAATGTTATTGATGGCGAAAACCCCCGGCTTTGCCGGGGAGATTATCAGTGTCCATTCAAGGGTACCGACAACCACATGTTATGCTGCGATCTGTTCGCTTTCAATAAATGGCCTGTGTTCCGGGTTTCCCCTTCGGTACTGTGTAACTGTTGCAACTTCGCGAGTATGGCCAAAAACCGCATCCCATCTTCTTCTCCATTGCTTAGTCCTGAACTGGACCCAATTCAGACTCAACTGGATTTTCAGAGAAACATACCAGCTCATTGCATGGGAGAGCCAGCACTCTTTTCCTCCCTATCGATGTGCACGGTTAGTTCAAGTCAATCCAGCCGAAACCAGTCAATCGGCTTCTGTCCGGTCGATTTCAGATATTCATTGCATTTCCTGAAATGATCGTTGCCGAAGAAACCACGGTGTGCAGATAACGGGGATGGATGCGGTGACCGCAGCACCAGATGTTTTTCGGTATCGATCACGCTGCCTTTTTTCTGCGCGTAACTGCCCCACAGCAAGAACACCAGTGACTCTTTTCTTTCGCTTAAATTCAAGACGATCTGATCCGTGAAAGTTTCCCAGCCCCTGCCCTGATGTGAAGCAGCGCGGGCACGTTCAACCGTCAATACCGAGTTGAGCAGCAAGACGCCCTGCCGTGCCCATCCCGTCAGGTTGCCGTGAGGATATTTGATTTCTCTGTCCGGATATTCGTCAACAACCTCCTTGAAGATGTTCTTCAGTGACGGGGGTAGCTGTACGCCTTTCTGTACAGAGAAGCAAAGACCGTGCGCCTGTCCCGGACCATGGTAGGGGTCCTGCCCAAGGATGATTACCTTCACCCGATCAAAAGGAGTTGAATCCAGGGCATTGAAATACTCACTGCCTTTTGGATAGATCACTTTACCCTCGCGCTTTTCTTCCAACAGAAATTGTCGAAGCTCTGTCATATATGGTTGACTGAATTCGTGTGCCAGCACTTCCAACCATGAAGAGTCCAGTCTCACTTGCCCTGCTTCAACCATCCATCACTCCGACTTCGGTTACGCTGTTTACCGGGTTCTGGGACGCATATGAGGAAACAATACAACATCCCTGATCGATGCACTATTCGTGAACAGCATCACCAGCCGATCTACGCCCAGCCCTTCCCCGGCAGCTGGCGGCATACCATATTCCAGTGCGGTAATGTAATCGTCATCATAATGCATGGCCTCATTGTCACCGGATTCTTTCGCCTTGACCTGTTCGCGAAAGCGTTCGGCCTGATCCTCAGGATCATTTAGTTCGGAGAAGCCATTTGCAATTTCCTTACCCATGACAAACAACTCGAATCGATCGGTGATCATGTCATTATCATCATTGCGCCTGGCCAGCGGAGAGACCTCTGTCGGATGCTGAGTGATAAAAGTGGGTTGCTGGATGCGATCTTCTACACAAGCTTCAAATATCTCCATATGCAGTTTACCCAGGCCCCAGCTCTTCTGGACGTCGATACCCCGTTGCGCAGCCAGCATCGATGCGTTTTCCACATCAGCCAGGTCCGCGGCTGACATTTCAGGGTTGTACATGAGAATCGATTCAACCAGGGTAAGACGCTCAAATGGCCTGGAAAGATCAATTTCCACACCGTCATAGGTAAATACCTGTGTACCCATCACGTCTTTCGCCAGGTTCCTTAGCAGATCTTCACTCAGGTCCATCAGCTGCTGGTAATCGGCATATGCCATGTAAAACTCAAGCATGGTAAATTCCGGACTGTGTTTGGAAGACATACCTTCATTACGGAAATTGCGATTGATCTCAAAAACCCGATCAAAACCACCCACCACCAGGCGCTTGAGATTAAGTTCCGGTGCAACCCGAAGGTACATGTTCACATTCAGCGCATTGTAGTAAGTGACAAACGGCTCCGCGGTAGCACCTCCTGGAATAGTCTGCATCATGGGCGTTTCCACTTCCATAAAGTCCAGCTCGATAAAGTAGCGGCGTATGCAGTCAACTATCTTCGAGCGTTTCACAAAAATCTCTTTGGATTCTTCGCTCATGATAAGATCCAGATAACGCTGCCGGTATCGAGTCTCCATATCCACCAGCCCTTTATGCTTCTCCGGCAGTGGACGCAGGGATTTGGTTAACAACCGGATACTCTTCAGCTGCACGGACAGTTCACCTTTGTTGGTTTTCATCAGCGCACCGGTAGCGCCGATGATGTCACCGATATCCCACTTCCTGAATTCGTCGTAGGCTTCCTTGCCAAGATCATTCTGTCGGATATAAAGCTGAATGCGGCCAGTTGTGTCCTGCAAGGTGAGAAAGCTGGCTTTCCCCATAATCCGGCGCAGCACTATCCGACCGGCAACGCTGACCTTTAGATCCGCTGCGGCCAACTCTTCCTTGCCCTTCCCACCATATTCGGTATGCAGAGCATCGGCTTTTGAATCAGGACGAAAATCATTGGGGAATGCCTGCCCGGTTCGCCGTATGGCTGATAACTTGGCCCTTCGCTGAGCAATTATTTCATTCTCGTCTATCGCCTGGTCTAACTCATTATCTGAGGGGCACATGCATGATACCTTTTGGTTTTTTCTGCCAGTTCAATTTCGAACATGGTATTGATTCTATCGTTGATGTCAAAAGCAGTCTTCCGGGTTTGATTTCAAGACCCCCGGCCGCATGGATTTCGTGATGCGGCACACCGACGAGGAATATACCTGTGGGCCGTCATCCCGGATGTACTTGCAGCCGTCTTGACACCAGATCCATGAAACTGCTCTCGATTCAAGTGAACTGAAAGTTCACGAGCAGGGACATCACCCACCTACAATCCCTTCTTTAAACTCGCTTCGATAAACTGATCCAGATTACCATCGAGTACCGCACCGGTGTTGGAGGTTTCTACTCCGGTCCGCAAATCCTTGATCCTGGCCGAATCAAGCACGTACGAGCGGATCTGACTACCCCAGCTTATCTCCAGCTTGGAGTCCTCAACCTGTTGTGCTTCGTCCTTGCGCTTCTGTTCCTCCAGCCCATACAACTTTGCCTTGAGCTGTTTGATTGCCATATCCTTATTCTTGTGCTGGGAACGTTGATTCTGGCACTGGACCACTACGCCGGTCGGTATGTGGGTTAATCGCACGGCTGAATCCGTCTTGTTGACATGCTGTCCCCCCGCACCACTGGAGCGATAGGTGTCCACACGGACCTGCGACATATCCAAATCGATATCAATATCATCATCCAGCTCAGGCGATACAAATACTGAAGCAAAAGAGGTATGGCGTCGATTCCCCGAATCGAATGGCGACTTTCTTACCAGCCTGTGAACTCCTGTTTCAGTGCGTAACCAACCGAAGGCATAATCCCCCTGAAATTGAACAGCAGCTCCCTTGATCCCGGCAACGTCACCGGCTGTCACTTCGATCAGTTCTGTAGTGAATCCCTTGCGTTCTCCCCAATGCAGGTACATGCGCAATAACATCTCAGCCCAGTCCTGCGCTTCTGTACCACCGGATCCGGCTTGAATCTCCAGATACGCATTATTGGGGTCCATCTCGTGGGAGAACATTCGCCTGAATTCAAGCGCCTCAAGGCCGGCTGCCAGTTTCTGCAGATCTGATTCGACTTCTTCCAGAATTGATTCATCGTCTTCTTCGGCAGCCAACTCAATCAAATCACCGGTATCTCTTAATCCAGCTTCCAATCCTTCGATGGTGCTGACAACCTCGTGCAGGGAGGATCTTTCTTTACCCAGTTTCTGTGCATATTCGGGATTGTCCCAGATATGACTATCCCCCAGTTCACGTTCTACCTCTTCCAGGCGATCTTTCTTTGTTTCATAGTCAAAGGTACCCCCTGAGAATGGCGGTTCGCTTTTGCATATCTCTAATCGAGGTTATATAGGGGTGTATTTCCATCACGCTTTACTCGTAACGCAGGCTCAGTGCACTCTGAGCGGGTATTCTGGACAACAGCGCATTGTACTCTTTCCAGTCTATGTCTCAAGCAGATTCACACCAACAATCATCCGGCGAAGCCGGAGGTATTTCGATCGGGAGCCCCTCAATGGGGCTGATGATCGATGAAAGCGAACAGATCGCAGCATAA
>CAZNFE010000092.1:0-8988 GCA_964571945.1 uncultured Pseudomonadales bacterium | reverse complement strand
CTGGAGGACGATCGTTCTCATGGCGCACGGCGGGAGTGAGACGCTCGACGCTCTGATCGGACTGCTCCGCCCTTTCTTGATCTCGGAGTTGGTCCGCTCCGGCAAGCTCCTGATGGCCCGGGGCAAGCGAATCACCTAGGAGCCTGACCGGTATCTCACCCGGAGTAAGAGTGACTGAAAACGTGGCGACGAGCTTCCCCAATGGATTATAGCGTGCATACGATGCAACAATTACGCGTGCATCGTGCCTGCGTGCTCGGTGCCGGGTTGTCAGTCTATATGCTGGTCTGTGCGATCGCTACTGTGCTCGGATATATAGATCTCTCAATTGCTCAATTCACCATTCTGATTGCCATCGGTGTCGTCGGTTTCGTCGCGTTTCTGACCATGATCTATCTTGAGCTGAATTTGTCGCTGAATGATCCGGATCTATCACTGATACAGATGATATGGGCAATTGTGCTGGTGGTCGGATGTGCATGGTTCGCAACCGAATTAAAACCACTGTTTATTCTCACCGGCCTGAGTCTTGTCCTGATAGGGACCAGCAGGTTAGAAGGCCGGAACCTGTGGATCTTTGTGCTGTTCGGTATTTCCTTGTATTTGTCGTTATTGGCGATCGAATATTTCCGTCACACAAGGCAGATTTTGTGGCTCTCAGAGATAATCACCTGCACTGCCTACAGCCTGATCATTGCACTTGGTCCGATGCTGTTTCGGTTAGAAAAGAGTGTCCTTCAGGATGAGTTAGAGGATCAAAATCAACAATTGACTGAAGCATTCAACCAAATTAACCGGTTGGCCATCAAGGACGAGTTAACAGGCAGTTGCAATCGAAGACATCTGGGTAACGTGTTGGCACAGCAAAAAGCAATGGCAGACCGCCGCGATTATGTGTTTTCCATCTGCATCCTGGACCTGGATCATTTCAGGAACGTGAATGATTTCTTCGGGCATCACACAGGAGATATGGTGCTGAAAGATTTTGCGAGAATCGCAGAATCAATTGTGAGAGAAGTGGATTGTGTGGCCAGATCAGGCGGTGAAGAGTTTGTAATCATGTTAGCCGGTACCTCTGAACAGGATGCTCTGGTAGTTGCCAGCCGAATCAGAGCAATGCTATGTGAACTGCAAATCCATCCTGGCAGGCCAGAATATAGAATCACCTCTTCAGTCGGCGTCACGCAATATCGCAAGAAAGAAGAAATTCGAGACATGATGGAGAGAGCTGAATATTGTCTGTATAAGGCAAAGAGAAATGGCAGAGACAAGGTCAATGTCGCCGAGCCCGATTTCAGTACTTCCGTTGCTGTATAACCTTAATGATTTGTGTAGAATGTCCGTCAAGTTGTACACGGGCGCAGACTGGTATTACACTTCCTGCTGCGATTAGCCAATTTTCTGAGCGGTTGATCGAATTATCGATTGCTACAACATAATAAATACACTGCAACGGATGGATAAGCGTCATGTCGCTGTTATTGATATGATGATGCAAATGGAAGCGGGTTCGTACGCCTGATGGATAAACGTCGCTCACCTCGTTATGCCTTATCACTTGATGCTCTGGTGCATCCCGAACGGGGTCGCTCATGGCTGTGTTCGATCAGAGATTTTTGCATCGGCGGCATGTTGCTTAGCGAGCAGGAATCTACTCGTGTAAGGCGTACAGCCCCGGTTGGGAAACCGGGTGAAACGGTTGGCATCCACTTCAGTATCCCCACCTCTGCCGGAGAACAGCATTTTCGTTTAGAAGGACAAATAGTGCGAGTGCTGCAGGATGGTCTGGGTATCAGTTTTAAAGATGATCTGGATGAGAATGTGATGACTCATCTGCTGGCCTATTCCAACAAGGCGCCGCTTGATAGCAAGTCGAACAGGGCAGATCAGGACCAGACAGACCAGAACAAAGCAGCACCTGCAGATAAAGAACAAGCACCGCAACGTCGAAACCTGGCTCTGAACGGCGCCAGGGCAACCCCACCCGGGAAAAGTGCTGATGCAACTGCAGACCCCGATCTTCAACCAGACCAGGATACAACTCCGGTTGAGCAGCGACCCGAAAAAGCCCTGGAACCAGTCGGTGATATTGATGTCGAGGACGCCACACGCATAATTGCGGCTTGCAGACAGCACCTGACTAAGGCCATTGCGGAAATAATTCCCTCATTTTTTGAATACATGGACAAAGAATTAATCCGATTGGCGGGAGCTGCTGCAAATAATGCGTTACAAGATGCCTACTTTGTTGCCTTGAACACGCTGGAACAAAGTAAGGCACAGGCAGAAAAAGATATTAACGAGGTGATTCTCGATCAAATTGACCATCCGAGAGAAGTGGACGATGTGCTCTCGAAAAGGCAGGCTCTGGAGTCGGAGCGTCGCCAGAAACAGGAGTCCCAAAGGATCAAATTATCGCTGGTGAATACCGACGAATTTGAGGACTGGCTGTCGGTATCGAACATCATTTCTCATACCGAACGATACTTTGAAAACTACCTGGTAGAGATTCAAAGCCGACTGGGCATGCTGGTAGATTCCTGGGCACATAACGAGGTTAATCCATTTTGTCCGGATGTCATCACAAGGGCATTTGATGATGTGTTTCGCCAGGTTGTTGTTACCAAAAATATCCGTGAACTGATTTACGTTGGCTATGAATCCACCGCAGTGCCCGTACTGCGAAATTTGTACGTCTCGATTAGCACCTTGCTGGAAGACAGTGAATTGTTTCCTGACATGGATGACCACTATTTCACCCCTGGACCTGTCAAAATACCTGATGAGACAGGTCCTGCAGACCCCGAAGTGGTGCAGGAGGAAGATTCGGAGGATGCCGAAGCAGAGTACATTCTGGATGATGAACTGGAAAGCTCGCCACAAGCACCTGGAAGGCACCCGGATGGGCGCTCTCAAGGTCGGCGCACAGCACCTCAGAGTCAGCAGTATGACGATAGTTTGACTGGTGAATTTCAGAGCGGATCCCAACCCGTCCAACAAGCGCCCCGTTCAGGGTATGAGGAGAGGCGAGCATCTTATCTGAATCGGAATCGAGCTGAGAAAGAGATCGGTAGAGTGCTGAAAGATTTGTTCAGTACCATCCACACGCTTATGTCACCTCAGAGTGGCCCAGATGAAGCATTCGCAGGGGAAGAATACACGACCGATGAAGTTCGGAATGTGCTGTCGGAATTGCAGAATCTGGCTGCTGTCGGATCCAATCGATTGCCGGTTCGGGAACAGATCCAGCAGCGCATGGCACAACAGGGGATCACAGGTCACCTGTCACCTGGTGACAGTCAAAATCTTGAAGTGTTGGAAAATCTGGTTGATACCATTAAGCAAGATTCGCTGGTATCCGGCGCGACTAAAGGGTGGATTAGACAACTCGAATTAACACTGGGTCGGGTCGCGACACAGAATCCCGATTTTCTGGATTCTGAACCGCCGCATCCTGCGCTTGAAGTGGTCAATCAACTGGCACAGCTGGGTGCAGCCGAATCCGGATCGATCAAGAGAAACGTCGACGATGTCGTTCAGGGCATTATCAAAAATTATGATGGACAGGATGAAATATTTGAATCGGCGCTAGGGGAACTAAATCCGCTCGTCGAACGCCAGTCTCGAGCATTCCGGGGGAATGTTCAAAGAACCGTCAAGGTCAGTGAAGGCCAGCAGACACTCGTTTTCTCCCAGCAAGCCGTAATCGACGAGCTGGATCGGCGCTTCAGCGGACGTCAGATTCCCGAAATACTAATGAAGCTGTTAATGCCGGGTTGGCGAAATCTGCTGGTTAATACACATCTGCGGCAAGGAGAGAAGAGTGCTGACTGGAAGCGCAATCTGCATGTTTTGGATCAGTTATTGTTACATCTGGATGAAGATGCTGATGCTTCTCAATCCAGGGCATACATGGAACCTGAACTGCTGATAAAGCAGATTGAGACAGGTCTGGATGCAATTTCCTATGAACCCGGTCAGCGAGCGCCTCTCATTGGGGGGTTGAAAGAATTGTTGGCAGAAGGAGCCGACGTTTCTGCTGCCGAGTTTGTAGAGATCCCCGAAGAAGGTATGGCAGAATCGCTGGGTTTGGGGGCGCTGCAAGAAGAATCACAGACAAGAGCCGAAATCCGGGTCGAAAATGAGGCTGATCCGGAGTGGCAGACCTGGTATGACAGAGCAAAAAACCTGTTTGTAGGAGAGTGGCTGGAATTCGTCTCGGATGCACGAGAGGCGGAAGTGGCAATTGTAGCCTGGGTGAGTGATCAGGTTGAAAAATTCGTGTTCGTGAATCGCAGAGGCGTCCAGAGCCATGAGATGTCGGTAGAACAACTGGCATCCGCATTCAACACAGGCGAAGCTCGAATAGTACCAGAATCGGACATACCGCTGTCAGATCGCGCTTCTCATCGCATGTTGCAGAATATGCATAACCAGTTGACCCACCAGGCAACCCATGATGAATTAACCGGTTTGATCAACCGCAAGGAGTTTGAACATCATCTCGATATCGCATTGAAACAGGTGAAGAAGCAGGACAGAACGGATGTTGTTGCGTACCTCGATCTGGATCAATTCAAGATTATTAATAATACCAGTGGGCATGATGCCGGGGATTTGTTACTAAAAGATTTAGCCAAACTACTCAATGAAAATATCGATGGTGATGACTGTCTGCTCGCGCGATTGGGTGGGGATGAATTCGGGATCTTGCTGCCGGATTGTACTGAAACACGGAGCATGGCAGTTCTGCAAAATATCCTGGATGAAGTTCGAGCATTTCGATTTGACTATGAGGGCATCCATTACTCGCTGACTACCAGCATTGGGTGTGTGATTGTGGACGCGCAGACTGACAGTGTATTGCAAATTATGAGAGCAGCAGACTCGGCATGCTACGCAGCCAAAGATGCCGGCAGAGACAGGATTCAGGTTTTTGAACAGGGCGATGATGATCTGGCCCGCAGAACCGATATCATGGAGTTTGTGGCTCAAATTGACCAGGCTCTGGAGAACAACCGGTTTGTGCTGAACGGGCAGATGATAGCGCCCGTCGATACCTCAGCCGGAGAATTGCCACATTATGAGGTTCTGCTCACGGTGCTTAATGCAGAAGGAGAACCTATGCCGCCACAGGATTTTGTAGTTGCGGCAGAAACCTATAATCGCATGGGTGCGATTGATCGTTGGGTGATCGAAAATGCCTTCAACTGGATTTCGGAAAATTACCTTCAACTGGCCCACCTGGATGCATTTTCGATCAATATATCGGGCAATTCGCTCAACGATGATGATTTCATGGACTTTGTTATTGAACAATTTGATCGTACACATCTGCCAACTTCAAAGGTCTGTTTTGAAATTACTGAAACTGCGGCTGTCAATAGCCTGGATGGTACCATTGAGTTTATGGAAAAGATGAAGGTTATCGGTTGTGAATTTTCGCTGGATGATTTTGGTACCGGATTGTCATCCTACTCTTACTTGCGTGATTTGCCTGTAGACTATTTGAAAATCGATGGCATTTTTGTCAAGGATATCGTTAACAGTCCCAACGATTATGCTGTAGTTAAATCGATCAACGAAATTGGTCACTTCATGGGCAAGAAGACGATCGCTGAATATGTTGAAAATGATGAAATTCTCAATGTCCTGGCTGAGATTGGTGTTGACTACGCGCAAGGATACGGTGTCGGGATGAAGATTCCGCTGGATCAGTTGCTCGAAAAGTAGTCCCTGGTTTTTCTTCCCCTCTGGCCTCACTACCAGTCAATGTTATCTGCAGATGCAGCAATATCAGATATTTTCAATTAACTCACTGACGATATCTACAATCTGGTCTGCTTCGTCATCCGAAATAATCAATGGAGGTAGCAACCTGATTACATTGCCGGTGGTGACATTGATGAGTAAACCCTTCTCGAGGGCCTGTTGAGTCAGCTGTGGACAGGGTTCATCCAGCTCAATACCAATCATCAAGCCTTTTCCCCTGATTTCTGTGACATGATTGGAGCCACCCAGCCGTGCTGAGAAAGCCGCCTGCATTCGATCGCCAACAACGGCTGCCCTATGAGCCAGGTTTTGCTCTTCGATGACTTTCAGGACGGTTAATCCAATCGCGCAGGCCAGTGGATTGCCACCAAAAGTTGAACCATGGTTACCCGGCTGAAATATATCCGCTGCCTTCCCTTTTGCCAGGCAGACGCCGATTGGGAATCCATTTGCGAGACCCTTTGCGGTAGTTAGCAAATCAGGTGTAACACCACTTTCCTGACAGGCAAAATAATGACCTGTTCTGCCATTGCCTGTTTGCACTTCATCAAAAATCAGAAACCACTCGTTTGCATCGCAGATAGACCGCAAATTGCTCAGGTAGTCATCATCCGGTACCTGTATTCCACCTTCACCCTGTATTGGCTCGACCATGATGGCGACAATGCCGGCATTGTTCTCAGCAATCGTTTTGACTGCATCGATATCGTTGTACGGAGCCCGGACAAACCCGTTTACCAGCGGCTCGAATCCGGCCTGCACTTTTCTGCTCCCGGATGCGGTCAGGGTTGCCAGTGTTCTACCGTGAAATGATCCGTCAGCAACAATAATCGAAGGATTCGCGATCTCTCTCTGGTTTGCGTAGAGACGACTGATTTTAATCGCAGCTTCATTGGCTTCAGCACCTGAATTGGCAAAGAAAGACTTATCCATTCCGGATAATCGGGCCAATTCTTCTGCCAATTGTTCCTGGAAAGGAATGTGGTAAAGATTGGAAGTGTGCATCAGCGTTGTTGACTGTGATGAAATAGTCCTGGCCACATCAGGATGCGCATGACCCAGAGCGCAGACACCAATACCTGCCAGTGCATCCAGGTACCTGTTGCCGTTCGTGTCAACAAGCCATGCGCCTGCACCCGTGACGAAACTGACATCGAGGCGTCCGTACGTGTTCATGATTGCGTTACCGTTCATTTCGCGATCCTCGCAAGCCGAATCAGGATAGAAGGCTGTCCCGTTCGGAAAAAGACTGCATGATAAAGAACCTTGGCAGCTAAAAAAAGGGAAGAGTAGAGAAATTGGGGAATTCGGGGAAATCGGGGACAGGGGGAATTCGGGGACAGTTTACTTATTTCCTCCTACGGAGGAATTAAGTAAACTGTCCCCGATTTCCCTACGGAGGAATTAAGTAAACTGTCCCCGATTTCCTAAACTGCCGATTTCCGATTTCCCACGCTGGCTGTGAAATGATGACTCCTATTGAATTAGCAATACTTATCAACCGGGTGGAAGCCATTTGTCAGGAAATGGGCGTCGTATTGCAACGCGCTGCCTTCTCACCGAATATCAAGGATCGACTGGATTTTTCCTGCGCTCTGTTTAATGCCAGGGGTGAATTATTCGCCCAGGCAGCACATATTCCGGTGCATCTCGGAAGCATGGCCTACGCCATGGCTGAGATCGTTGCCGGGCAGAGCTGGGAATCTGGCGATATGCTGGTTGTTAATGACCCCTTCCTCGGCGGGACCCACCTTCCGGATGTAACGCTTATTTCACCACTCTTCATAGACGATACGTTGCAGGCATTTGTCTGTAACCGTGCCCATCATTCGAACATTGGCGCTCACACACCTGGTTCCATGCCGATATCCAAATCGCTGCAGGAAGAAGGACTGATTATCCCGCCGACATTTTTGCAAAGAGGGGGTGAGCCCGTGTCTGTGATCATGGATAAATTGAATCAACTGGATCAGGGAACTGGTAATGCGTTCGGTGATTTTTCTGCCCAGATGAGTGCTAACAGAATTGGTATAGTGAGATTGACTGAACTGATTGAGACTACTGGTGTGCATACCTTTTTGCATGGGCTAGATGAAGTGAATGCCTATGGTGATCGACTTGCCCGCAGTGCGCTAGCGATAATACCACCGGGGACTTATGCATTTACTGATCTTATGGATGATGATGGTAGCGACGCCAGGGACATCCCCATTTCCACCAGAATTACGGTTACTGCGCACGATATCAAGGTTGATTTCACGGGCACTTCAGATCAGGTTGCAGGCAATATTAACTGTCCGATTTCAGTTGCGGCTGCAGCTGTATTTTATGTGTTCAGATGTTTGCTGCCGCCGCAGACCCCAAATTGCGCGGGGACCTTTAAGAGCATTCGAATAACAGCCCCTGCTGGCTGTCTGATCAATGCCAGGCGACCGGCGGCAGTAGCGGCAGGCAATGTCGAAACTTCCATGCGAATCGTTGATGTTGTGCTTGGGGCACTGGCACAGATAGTGCCGGATTTGATTCCGGCTGCAGCCCAGGGCACCATGAATAATGTCGCCATGGGCAGTCGCTCTGGTGCACACTGGTGGGACTACTACGAGACAATTGCTGGCGGAATGGGCGGCAGTTCTGTTGCGAAAGGCCTTTCGGGTGTGCAGTCACATATGACCAATACGCTGAATACGCCGATCGAAAGTCTGGAGATGCATTATCCTGTGAGGATCAGGAGATATCTCATCAATAAGGGTTCTGGTGGCAATGGTGTTCATCCGGGTGGTGATGGATTGGTTCGTGAATATGAGTTCCTCGGTCCCACCGAAGTCAGCCTGCTGAGTGAGAGAAGATTGCATGCTCCCTGGGGCCTGCGCGGGGGTAGGGACGGGAATCCGGGTGAGAACCGATTCAATGGTGAGGTTATTCCGGGGAAGTGCCACTTCACGGCAGATGCCGGTGATACGCTAATGATCTCAACCCCCGGTGGAGGTGGCTGGGGGGATGTGACGGATCAGGTTATAAGTTGAGTACCAATCAGCATAAAAAAGTGCGGGATATTGAGCCATCTTGCAGCTAAAATAGCACGAACGTCACTTTCACATACCAAGAGCGAACTATGGATATTCAGGACATAATACAAGAACAGATCGAGCAGAATCACATCATCATCTATATGAAGGGTTCTCCTGAGCACCCCCCGCGCGGTTATGCGCGCAAATT
>CAZNFE010000091.1:0-9000 GCA_964571945.1 uncultured Pseudomonadales bacterium | reverse complement strand
CGAATGGCTCGTGCGTCGCTCCTGCGTCGGTGTGCCACCGGCGCACCTGTCAGGATTCACCCACTCTGGCACCTCTCCATCGGCGTAACTTTACCTGATTCAATGATTATTCAAAAGGAACTCGGGATCAGCGGGTGATCATAATGGTATCGCCCTCTTTGCAGCCAAGAGTCTTGTTGGCATTGTCGTAATTTCGAGCGATTCGCAAGGTCCCTTCTGCGCTGACAAAGGCAATCCAGTCACCGGTTGGCACATCAGAATAGGTGGTGCCATACAGAACTTTGAAGGTCTTGTCATTAAAGCTGACCCAGAAATAATTACCCCGTTTTATGTCAAGCGCATCAAGGTCTGCGCTCGTGAACTCGGTCTGCAGATTACCGAATGACGGGTTGATGCTGGCAACTTTGGTTAGTGCGCCGTCGGCGGTAAAGGCTGCTTTGCTTTTGACCAGACTCCTGATGGTATTGTCCTTTCCGTTTTCTATGTTGCCGGTGTGGATATACGCGAGCAGTCCATCCAGCGCCACCAGCCACTCTGCATGGCTGATATTTACATGTCCGTCCCGATCGATGCTCCAGAGCGCGGGTATGACCGGGGCTTTGGCGGACTTTGCCACGTAATCTGCGGGTCCTTCCAGTTCACTCCGGTTACTTACGAACAGCAGTGGAATCTTTGCTTGATAGGTGCTGTTGTTTCTACCCAGGTAAGCGCCCAGGGCAAGCGCACCGTCATAATTGTGATTACCTGATTCGGCGATCTTGGTGACGATTCCACCACCCATCGAATTACCGCTGACCAGGGTTAAGCCCGTGTTTTGGTAGCGGCGTGCAATCTCTTGCCGGAGTAACTCAATGTCTTCCACTGCGTCATCGAGAATGAAACCATTGCGACGATAACTGGTTGCACCGATTAGCCAACCCCGATCCAGCATGGTCTTGTAGAAATGCCCCTCCAGCGCAAAGTTCACGCTGATGTCTGCTTCTGCGGGTCGGTAGCCGTGTGCCAGTATCAATACATTGCCCGTCCAGTTGTCCGGTTTAGCAATGCGGATCAGGGAATCTCCCAGCTTCGCTTCGGTTAACTCGACGGCCATGGCCGGGATACTACAGAGTAGTAGCATCAGTGTAAGAAGTAGGCTCTTTCTGCTCATTGGAGTCAATCCTCCTGTGTCCCGGTTTCTCTGTACCGATTTGAGCACTTGATTGTCTAACCTTGTTCGGCAGAACCTTATCTTATATGGGCGCTGCTAAAAGTGCGAATCCGGCGCGGGGAAAAGGTGATGAAACGTGTCCTGTAGCGGTTATCTGTCGCATGCCCAGACGCGACCGTCGATCGGATTTGCGCCGACTAATCTTGCAAATTTCCGCTGCTGTAACCTCGTCAGGCTGCTTTGTTGCGAATGACCGCTTGTGCCATCTTATCGGCTATCTGCGCGCAGGGCTTTTCCTGGGTTTCGGCTTGATCAAATATCTGCAGGGTGGTGTCGTAAATATTGGTGATTCGGGTGCATACAGATTCACGGGATAACTGTGCGATCTCACCCCAGACATTGATGATGCCACCGGCGTTGACGACATAGTCCGGGGCATAAAGAATTCCCCGCTCACGCAGTAATTCGCCATGCTCCGGCTTCGCCAACTGGTTATTCGCACAACCGGCAACGATCTGTGCTTTCAATGCAGGAATTGTTTCTGCATTTAACGTTGCACCCAGGGCGCAGGGTGAAAAGATATCCACTTCCTGTGCCAGGAAGTTGTCCGCAGGAATGATTGTCACCGGTAGCTTCGCCGCTACTCGTTGCAGCTTGCTATCATTGACGTCTGTTACGAACAGTTTTGCACCCTGGGCATGCAGGATTTTGCAAAGGTGGTAGCCAACATTGCCAACTCCTTGAACGAGCACTTTGATTCCCGCAAAGTCAGATCGGTTATAACGATACTTGAGCGCGGCTTTCATGCCCTGAAAAACACCCTGTGCAGTATAGGGTGACGGATCGCCACCAACGCCATGTTCATGCGGCAGACCGTGTACATAGCTGGTGCTTTCAGCGATAAACTGCATGTCTTCTACGGTCACGCCGACGTCTTCAGCGGTAATGTAACGACCCCCAAGACTCTCCACGATGCGGCCAAATGCGCGCATCAACTCGGGCGTTTTCTGCTCCGGTTTGGCCAGGATAACTGCTTTTCCGCCGCCTAGCGGCACGTTAGCCAGGGCGTTTTTGTAGCTCATTCCCCGTGCAAGACGTAGTACATCTTCTAGCGCTTCGTGGCTGCTCGGGTAATCCCACAATCGACAACCACCGCAGGCTGGCCCCAGAACTGTGCTGTGAACAGCAACGATCGTACGCAATCCGGTGGCAGCATCCACTTCGAAGTGCACCAGCTCGTGACCGTCAAAGGAAGGTGAATCAAAAACAGACATGTAAGATCTCCTGATCAGATAAATATAGTCGCAGGATGCTCCAGCATCCCCTTCAACGCTTGAATAAATCGCGCAGCATCGTAGCCATCAACGATTCGATGATCAAAAGAAGAGGACAGATTCATCATCAATCGAGACACAATCTGAGCTTCCCTTATAACTGGGCGCTGCTGAGTTTTGTTGACGCCGATAATGGCCACTTCCGGGTGGTTGATCACAGGTGTACTTGCCAGCCCTCCCAGGGCGCCAAGGCTGGTAATGGTAATAGTGGAACCGGTTAGGTCATCTTTGCTGGCAGTATGGTTTCGCGCACTTTCGCTGACCCGGTTCGCGCTGGCGGCCAATTCCCACAAGTCCAATGATTCGGCATGTTTGACGACCGGTACCATCAAACCGTTCGAAGTTTGTGTAGCGACCCCGATGTGCGTTGCATCGTATTGGGTCACGACACCGGCTTCCGAATCGAAATGCGCGTTGCACTGGGGAAACTCCACCAGTAGTCTGGTAATTGCCCGCATAAGATAGGGCATGTAGGTTAATTTTGGCTGGTTTTCAGTGCGTTGTGCATTCATGTGTTGGCGTAATGATTCCAGTTCGGTGACATCTACTTCTTCAATATAGGAAAAGTGCGGAATGCTGTGTTTGCTCAGCGACATCTTTTCAGCAATCAGCCTTCTAATCCCGATAACCTTGACCTGGTGAGAGCCAGTGCGTTTTTGTAGAGTATGTGCCGGTGCAGCACCGGGACCAGATTCAAGGTAGGCATTCAGGTCCTCATGGGTGATTCTGCCGCCGCGGCCGGTACCTGCCACCTTCGACAGATCTACATTGGCTTCCCTTGCCCTGCGTCGCAGTGCCGGTGCAGCTAATATTTGAGTCTCTTGTTCAGTTGTCCGAGGGGATTCTGCCGATGTGCTTGCTGGCTTTGGTGCCGTTTGCGCAGAAGTAGTTACGACACTGACCTCGGGTTCGACGGACGCTTCAAGCAACGGCCCGTTACCGGATGGCGCCATGGCAGCATCAGGCGCGGCAGGTTCTACTTCTGCGATCTCGACTTCACTATCTGATTCGATGGCAATCATTTCGGCACCTACCCGCAACAGATCACCCGGTTCACCTGAAATTGAAATAACCGAACCGCTAACCGGTGATGTGATTTCGACCGTAGCCTTGTCGGTCATAACGTCCACGATGTGCTGGTCTTCCGAGACAGGATCACCACTTTGCACCAGCCATTCGACGAGTTCGACTTCGACTACGCCTTCACCAACATCCGGCACTTTCATAACGTACTTGCCCATTTAAGACTCCAGAGTACTTTGCATGGCCTCGATGATTCGCTCCTGACTCGGGAAATATTCCCATTCGAATGCGTGTGGATAGGGCGTATCCCAGCCCGTAACACGAACAACGGGGGCTTCCATAAACCAGAAGCACTCTTCCTGAATGGCTGCAACCAGCTCGGCACCATACCCGCTGGTTCGGGTAGCTTCGTGTACCACAACGCAGCGATGGGTTTTGCGAAGGGATTCCACTACGGTTTCAAGATCGAGGGGTAACAGGGTCCGCAGATCGATCAGCTCGGCATCTATACCCGATTTTTGGATTGCGGCTTCTGCCACGTGAATCATGGTGCCATAACTTATGACGGTTACTTCAGAACCTGGTCGGACAATAGCTGCTTCGCCGATCGGTATATTGTAGTAAACCTCCGGAACCTCACCCTTGGGGTGATCAGCCCAGGATACGGCTTGCTGATGCGGGTCA
The DNA here is from genome assembly GCA_964571945.1 of uncultured Pseudomonadales bacterium. GTDB lineage: Bacteria > Pseudomonadota > Gammaproteobacteria > Pseudomonadales > Azotimanducaceae > JASJXV01. Next base: position 4,809 of record CAZNFE010000091.1, on the reverse strand, counting down.
CCGTAAAAGGGACCGTTGTAACAGCGTTTTGGTTCAAAGAAGATCACCGGATCATCATCTTCGATGGAGGTGATCAGTAAGCCTTTGGCATCATATGGATTTGAAGGCATCACTACCTTTAAACCACAGACATGCGTGAAGATACCCTCGGGACTCTGGGAGTGCGTTTGCCCGCCACGAATTCCACCACCACAAGGAGAACGCACAGTGACCGGGGCGAAGAACTCACTGCCGCTGCGATAGCGGAGGCGAGCCAGTTCACTCACGATCTGGTCGAATGCCGGGTAGATATAATCGGCAAACTGGATTTCTGCAACCGGTCGCAACCCATTAACACCCATGCCTATCGCCGTTGCGATGATACCTGCTTCTGCAATGGGCGTATCCAGTACGCGCTGTTGACCGTACTTCTCCTGCAGGCCGGCCGTACATCGAAAAACACCGCCGAAATAGCCAACATCCTCGCCCAGGCATAGTACGTTCTGATCCCGTTCCATGGTGATATCAAGTGCGGAGTTAATGGCTTGTATCATATTCATGGTTGCCATTTCAGTTCTCCAGTTGATGCCGCTGACGACGTAAATGGGCGGGAATCTCTTTGAATACGTCATCAAACATGGAAGCGAGTGGCCAGTGAGGTCCATCCTCCAGGGAGCCGAATGATTCTGCGTCTTTCCAGGCCTGATTGACAGTTGCTGTCAGGGTCTCTTCCAGCTCTTCCTGCTTTTCTTCGCTCCATGCCTGACGTTCGATCAAATGCGTTTTTAGTCGTTCCACCGGGTCACCCAATGGCCAGGAACTCCACTCATCCTTTGGACGATACGCATCAGGATCATCACTGGACGAATGTGCTTCAGCGCGGTAGGTGAATAGTTCGATAAATGATGGACCACCGCCTGCTCGGGCTCTTCGTGCAGCCCAATCGGTAACTGCATAGACTGCCAGCAGATCGTTGCCATCGACGCGTATACTCGGCAGATTGAATCCGAGACCGCGTGCAGCAAACGTTGTGCCTCCTGACGCCATATTTTGCGGAGTGGAAATTGCCCATTGATTGTTGACAACATTCAGTAACACAGGTGCATGATATGCGGTACTGAACAGCAGTGCGTGATAGACATCCGCTTCTGCGCTGCTGCCTTCACCCACCCATGCACTGGCCAGGTGGTCTTCGCCTTTGTAGGCCGACGCCATTGCCCAGCCCACAGCCTGTGAAAACTGAGTAGCCAGATTTCCGGAAGCAGAAAAATAGTTTCCTTCCTTCCAGCTATAGAGAGTTGGGAGTTGTCTGCCTTTCTGGTTGTCGTTACTGTTTGACAGGCAACTACACATCATGTCTACCAGGTTTCTGCCACGCACAAATAGCAAACCCTGCTGCCGATAAGTGGGAAACAACATGTCTCCCGGCTTCAGTGCCATGGCCTGGCCGACGCCGATCGCCTCTTCACCGAGACACTTCATATAAAATGACAGCTTTCCCTGGCGTTGCATGCGAAACATGCGTTCATCATAAATCCGTGTCGCAACCATATGACCCAATGCTGCCTGGAGCGTATTCTCCGGGAGATGCGGGTCCCAGGGCCCCCGCGCATTTTGGTTATCATCCAGCACTCGAACCATACCGTAAGCCAGATCTCTCATTTCGGCCGAATCCGCCATGTGATCCGGCTTGACGGAATCATCTGGCGAAGGCAGTGACAGGAAGGAATAATCCGGTTTTTCCCCGGGGCGGAACGGCGCATCGGGTACCGTCAATTTACTTCGATAAGGGGCAGTCATGTTCAGATACCTACTCGAATAGGGAGAACAACGCTTGTTGCTATAATATACCCTGATTTTCGGCAATATATTATTTATAATGCCTGCTGCATTGCAATAACTGCGTATATATAATACAACTATGGCAATCATGGAGGTTAATATATGCAACTGAAATTGGATAACTATGACCGTAACATTCTCAAGATCATGCAGGCTGATGCAAGCCTGAATACAACCGAAATTGCCGGTCGAGTTGGCTTGACGCAACCGCCCTGCTGGCGACGAATCAAGCGACTTGAGGAATTGGGGTTAATCCGGTCGCGGGTCGCTTTGCTGGATCAGCAAAAACTGGGTTTGAATGTGACCGTATTTGCGCGAGTCAAACTGGCAGCTCACAACCGCCACCTGCTGCCGGAGTTTGAAGAGGAGATCAATACCTTCCCCGAGGTAGTGGAATGTTACACGATGATGGGGGAGTATGATTTTCTGTTGAAAATTGTCACTCGCGACATTGAGTCATACGAGTTTTTTTTCCGTACTCATCTATCTCAAATGACGGCTCTTCATGATGTGAACTCGAATGTCGCATTGAGCAAAGTAAAGTATACCACCGCTCTGCCGTTGCATTTGGTTGACTGATTTCCGGTGCGTGTTGAGATGTGGAGGGTGAATGTCGATTGGGTTACGTAAATTGTGAACCGAAAAGAATCAGGTGAACTTTACTGGAGAAGGTATTTCTTGTCTTCAACTAAAATGTGTTCAATCAGCCACTTTCTTAGGAACGTAATCAGTGAAGATGGGACAGAATCGGCAGCCAGATTGGATGATTGGATTAGTTCATCGGCTTTATCCATGAACTCGATGTGCAGTGCCTTGTGTTCTGAAATTGCGGAGAAATCATGCTCGGCCATGAAATCTTCTTCATCCTGAAAGTGCGTGCGGGCTGTATCCATCAACTCTGCCAGTAATGCAGAACTGACGTCAGTCAATGATGGATTTTCACACGCCAGAATGAGCTGATCCAACAGTTTAATCAGGTGTTTATGCTGCTCATCGAGGTGACTGTTTCCGATGAGCAATTCATCAGACCAGCTAACCCTGTCCATCAACCTGCTCGAGAAAGAACTGTCTGGAGAAGCGGCGTATGTACATACTTTATACCTGGCCTGATTTGAAGTCATTACCGGGTTTCGCTGGCTGCCTGGTAGCGTGCCGATAGCTGCTCCAGGTTTGAGCTATGCCCTTTTCGATCAATCTGATAACGAGAAACGATATAAAGTCCTAACAGGAACAAAGAGCAATACAATGGCAGAAAAAGTGTTGCTAAATTATACCGGATCTCGAAAGTCACCTGCTCGACACTGGTGACATTGTCCAGGCCAACTAACGAAACAATAGCACCGGCACCAACAATGCCTCCGGCAGAAATCGCTTTTGCAGCGAATCCTCTTGCTGCGTAGAACAACCCTTCAGAGCGTCGTTGGGTGACGAGCTCACTGTCTTCAACCACATCTGCCATCATCGAATCAAGCAACACGCCGCCAATGATCCCGCAGACTACCTCCATGACGACGAACACGGAGTAGATGTAAAGACCGGACCAGCTCCCGATTTCCGGCCAGTATCCGGACAGAAGCAATACATAGGGGATGGGATACAAGGCAATGTTGACCAGAATCGCGCCGATGGCTGCCTTCTTTTTGCCGTAGACTCGTCCAAAAAAAGGCGCTGCCCAGTAAGCAATTGCCGGTGAGATTAAAACGCCCATGCCCGTTACCGCAATCTGGGCACCGCTAAAACCGAAGAAGTAGGTGGTGTTATACAGATACAGGGCCATCCCGAGTCCACCGGCGATGCCAACTGTGAGGCCGTAGAAAAACAGGGCAGCAAAGTTCCTATTCTTGACTGACTGAAAGATCTGGCTGACCTCTCGCTTGATTTCGTAGAATTTGAAGGTGTCGACTGGTCTTGGTAGTGCCCTCGCTACCTTCTGAGTACCCGCGGAGGAGATTAGAATGGCCAGAAAGATGATTGCTGCGCCGACCGTCCCGTATATGGAGTAGCCGGTTTGTACAGCTACGCCGTAAGCCCCAACCCAGAACATAAAGTTGATGGTGTGCAGTCCATTACCACCGTACCAGCCGAATGCATGTCTCAATGCCAGCCACTTGTTGCGCCGATCGTAGTCGGTTTCGAGGTCCGGTAAGAGCGCAGTGGATGGTACTTCGAACAGTGTCGTTCCTGTCCGGATGAGAATTGCCAGAACCAGCACATAGCCGAATACGTTGCCGTCGTTGAGTTCGATGACGGGATTAAACAAAGCGTAGAAGCAGAGCGGCAGCATGAAAAGAGCGACATACATGAAAGGGTGGCGGCGTCCGAGGCGAGTACTGGTCTTATCCGACCAGTGTCCCAGCAACAAATCAGACACGGCATCCCACAACATGGCGATTGCCAGTGCCAGGGAAGCAAGGTAACCGGGTAAACCGAGCACTTGATTTGCGTAAATCAGAAGCAGATAACTAAAGGCATTATTCTTGATGCCGTAAGCGATGGAAGCAGATCCGTAGAACCAGAATATCGGTTGTTTTTCAAGGACGGCCGGGGTGTTGTTATTTATAAATCTCTCCTAAGGTCGGAATGCAAAATCTCGGTATCAAACATTAATACCAGACTGACTTCTGGAAAGAAAGCATCCAATTGTAAGTCATTCAATAGGTGTACAGACAATATATGCTGGCACTGGATTGCACCTTATTGTTAGTAAACAAATACTTAACATTAATTCCCAATTATATTAGGATCATCAGCTTCGCAATAAGAAGATAAATAATTGGCGAAATCACGGCACCCTTACCATTGGCTTGGACCTCTATCCGTATCCTTGCTACTCCTGATAGCCCCCTTTCTTATGGCCTATATCGGCTATACCCAAAACAGGGAAGACCGGTTTTTATCTGCTCGATATGCCTATCTGGCCAGTAGCGCTATCCGAGTTGAGGCACGCATCAATAATGTTTTCACCGTCGTCAGAAATAGCCTGAAGAA
>CAZNFE010000090.1:0-9037 GCA_964571945.1 uncultured Pseudomonadales bacterium | reverse complement strand
AAAGATGTTAGGTTACGCCTTCGGCTAACCAAACCTACGACTGCTATGTAGGTCAAATTGGCTAGACAAAGATGTTAGGTTACGCCTTCGGCTAACCAAACCTACGACTGCTATGTAGGTCAGATTGGCTAGACAAAGATGTTAGGTTACGCCTTCGGCTAACCAAACCTACGACTACAAATAACATTGATGGGTAGTGGTACCGGGGATACCGCGAACTGAGCGAATCAAGGGCCAGGATATGATTTGATGTGACTAGCGCCATGGATGGACGCGGGACGGGCCAGGGATGGCCCATGGAACATCAAATCGTATCCTGGCTCTTGATTCAGCGGGGAAAAAGCCAAATACCTGCGCCTCTGCCGGAGGATTTTTATTGGGCAGCGGAAACAGGAGCAGAAACCGCTTGCTGGCTAACTTGATTCACGCCGAAATCACTCAATTCATTCGGATAGATCAACGGTTGCTGATGGTCGATTCGGTGGCTGTAGATGACGGCAAAAAGTAACACGTTCTGGACATAATCACGTGTTTCCTGCAGCGGAATCGTTTCGATCCAGACATCCAGTGGTTGAGTTTCATTCAACCAGCCGTCAACACGGTAAGGGCCAGCGTTGTAGGCGGCAGATGCCAGAATCCGATTATTGTGGAAACGACGCAGTAGTTGTCCGAGATAGGTGGAGCCCAGTGTGATGCTCTTGAGCGGATCGATCAGATCACGGTTTGTCTTGTAACTCACCATGGCATTGTCAGCAATCAGCCGTGCCGTGCCTGGCATGACTTGCATGATTCCCAGTGCACCCGCAGGAGATTTGGCATCCGGCATGAAAGAACTCTCCTGCCTTGCGATTGCCAGGCTCCAGTTAAGCGGGATGTCTGATTCACGTGCGTTGGAGATGAAGAATTCGAAGTATGCCAGTGGAAACCGGACGCTCAGATTATCCTTATTGCCAGTCTTTATAGTGGTATGAATGGCTTGCTCGTACCAGCCCCAGTTGTATGCGACCTTGGCCGCAATTTCGAGATCTCGACTGCTGAGATTGGCAGTGCTGAAGCGCCATTCCCGACGTGCCCAGGTATGCTTCTTCAGGACGAATAGTTCAAGCGCTCGTTGAATACCGGGTAACGATTCCACGCGGGCAATTTCGTCTGTACCGGCATCGAGTGAAATATTTTCCAGGCGATAGGGTTGCTGAATCAGGTCGGCAGCGAGAAAACCGTAAAAATCCCGGGTACCTGCAATGTCTGCGAAAATTGTCGAAGCTGACGACCGATCAGCCGGATCGTTTGATTGGGATAGCACCCGCGCCTTCCAATACAGCCATTTTGGTGTTTGTTGCAGTGCAATTGGCATGGCATGAATCAGCACCAGCGCTTCATTCCAGTCACCATTATGTAGTGCCAGTCTGGCGTAGGCTGCAATCAGATCCGGGTGTTCTCTGAGATTGACGGGAAGCCCGTCAATTCGTCCCTGGGGATCATATTGCTGGCTGAGCTTGATGGCGAGATATCTATATGTATCCGCGAGAGCCTGATTAGTGAAGTGCTTGTTCTGAATGTAATCTTCCCATAGGTCCAGCGCCTTATTCGCGTCCCTTCGAGCCAGACGCCTGATACCGTGGCGAATCACATCCCTGGTCCGACGATCATCTCTTCGAAATTGTGATTTTCGCTTGATAAGGGTCGGTTTACGATGGACTTGCCGCATCAGGGAGCCCAACTGGTGGTCTTCTCCATTGAGAAAGCGGCTTAGATAAGAGGCCAGTGAAGTGTGGTTTGATTCCAGACTCATGCGGAATCGTTGCCAGGCAAGCTCAGGGGTTAAATTTCCGGCGTCACGCCAGGCCTTTAATATCGCATCGCACTCGTGGGGTTGCGAATGGTCAACCAACCAGATAGCCGCAGTGCGGTCGAACGCCTCCTGCACGCGACAGGTTCTATATAAGTCAGTTAATTCATAGCAGTTTAGAGTGATTGTGTTAACCGCCTCATCGTAATATTTCAGGTATTCCTGCCATCTTCATCTCTTACCGAGTGAATACAGCCAGTTCTGCATCAGGCTGTTAGCGAGCGGTGTGGCTGCGTACTGTTGCCGAAATGCCTCGATTTGCTCAGGGGTTTGTCGGGACAATCTGCGGGTGATATCCGAGTATGCGAGGTAAGGTTCCAATGCATAGCCACTGAGCTGATCTTTTAATTTGAGAAAACGGGAGCGTTGACCGGATTGCAGGTATTTCATTGCCTGTTGGTATTTGATTCGCTGATCGAAACGCGTATCAGCCAGTACCACGGAACTAAAGCAGAGCAGCAATACCAAACCGGTGCTAGCGATCAGTGAAAAAAGCGGTTCGAAAAACGCGCCTGAGCGCAGACTACTGTCGCCAGTGCAGCCTCCTGTGCAGCCGCCTGTGCAGCGATAAATGTGGGAATTCTCAGTTACGTCTGTCATCAGGTGTCTTCGCAACGCGCTCCTGAGGTAATATACGGCAAATCAGTTCGAAAAACCGTTTCCCAGTCTTCTGAATCTGTATGCATGGTTTAACTGATCCTGATACTAATTTCAATATTCTAATTTTACAAACCGAATAAGATATGCCGTTAGTGCGTTGTGAAAATATCATGCTTGCCTTCGGTGCAGCACCGGTTCTTGATGGCGTTGACCTGCAGATCAAAAAAGGGGATCGCCTGTGTCTCGTGGGGAGAAATGGCACGGGTAAAACAACGTTGCTGAAAATAATTGCCGGAGAGCTCCTGCCGGACGATGGCAGATTGTGGATGAAAGACGGGCTGAAAGTAGCCGTGCTCGATCAAAATCTGCCGTCAGCCAGTGAATTGACTGTGTTCGAGGCCGTTGCTGAGGCATTTGCGCAGATGGGTGTAAGGCTGGCCAGATATCATCTCCTGACCAGGGAAATGTCTGATCAAGTGGATCAGCATGCTGCTGAGGTAGCAAAGCTGCAGAATGAAATAGATGTTGGAAACGGATGGGGGCTAAACAGAAAAATCGATGCTGTTTTGTCGCGCATGAATATTCCCGCAGACACGATGATGAAGAACCTCTCCGGCGGTTGGTTACGGAGGGTAGCTCTGGCACGGGCACTGGTCCAGGAGCCCGATTTACTGCTCCTGGATGAGCCTACGAACCATATGGATATCCCCATGATTCAATGGCTGGAAAACCAGTTGCTGGAATTTAAGGGCGCCGTGTTATTTGTAACCCATGATCGAAGTCTGATAACAAACCTGGCCACTGCCATTGCAGAACTGGATCGTGGCAAATTGACCGTGTGGCACGAGAATTATCAAACCTATCTGAGGCATAGAGACCAGCGGCGGGAAGTTGAAGTTCAGCACAACGCCGGCTTTGATAAAAAACTTGCCCTGGAGGAGAAGTGGATAAGGCAGGGCATCAAGGCCCGTCGTACCCGCAATGAAGGCAGGGTACGGGCGTTACAGGCGCTCCGCCGGGAAAGAAATCAGCGGCGCAGTTTGCCCGGACGAGTGCGGCTGCAGATTGATGGCGGTGATCGATCAGGCAAACTCGTGAAGGAGTTGATTGGAGTCAGCCACGGATACGGTGACCAGGTTCTGATTCGTGATCTGGATCTCATCCTGATGCGTGGGGACCGGATCGGGTTAATTGGTGCCAATGGATCGGGAAAAAGTACCTTGCTGAAAATAATACTTGGCAAAATAACACCGGATAAGGGACAGGTACGAACTGGAACGCGATTGAAGGTTGCTTACTATGATCAGTTAAGAGAACAACTGGATATGGACAAAACAGTTGCTGAAAACGTTGCTCAGGGTAAAGATTTTGTATCAATAAATGGTAGAAATATTCACGTGATTAGCTACCTGGGCAATTTTCTGTTTCCTGCTGAGCGAGCCAGAGTGCCTGTAAAAGTCCTCTCAGGTGGAGAGACTAACCGCCTCTTGCTGGCGAAATTATTCTCCAGACCGTCCAACCTTTTAGTTCTCGATGAACCCACCAATGACCTTGATGTTGAAACGCTGGAATTGCTCGAGGAGTTGCTGCTGGAGTTTAAAGGGACTGTGCTCCTTGTTACCCATGACAGAACGTTTTTGGATAACGTGGTAACCAGTATGCTGGTGTTTGAGGATAGCGTCAGATCTGCTAATCAAGCCCCGCTGAACAGGCGGGGATTGGTGCGGGAATATGCTGGTGGATATCTGGATTGGATAAATCAGGGAGGCGGCTTCGATAGCGCAAAGAGTGGTGCACAAATCATTAATCCGGATCTGTCGACGCAGTCCAAATCATTGCAATCGACCAATAGAAAACAAGTATGGCAAGACGCACGTTCGCAAAAAAAAGCGGATCGCAGATTGGTAAAAGAGCTGGAATCACTACCGGAAATTCTGGAACAGCTTGAGCAGCGTCTTGAAGAGCTGCACCGGCAGATGAGCGAGCCGGGATTTTATAGTAGTGATGCCGAAACGCGGAATGAAGTAGTACGGGAGGCGCAACTGATTGAACAGGAGCTTGCAAAATCCTACGCTCGTTGGGAAGAGCTTGAAAATCTCTGAGTAAGAGCAGAGCAGTTGCGAGAGACCGACAAACCCACGGCTGGGTTCACAGCGTGTCTCTGACCAGCCATCCCTTCTGGTGCCGCGAAGAAAAACCAGGAACTGCTAAATTCACTCGGTACCTACACGGACAGCAAGAACATCACATACAGCACCGTGTAAAACGCCGTTCGCAGTCGAACCCAGCAATAATGCCAGGCCGTGTCTGCCATGACTGCCAACAACGATGAGGTCAACTGCCAGTTGTCCGGCAAGACTATGGATTTCTACTTCAGGACGACCGAATACCAGATGCTGATTTTCTTCAGCGATATCCATGGATTGCGCGAACTCTGTCAAATGACTTTGTGCCGTATCCTGTATCTGTTCCTGAATAGTTGACAGATCCATCGGGATGTCACCGCCATAGGCAAGACTCAGAGGTTCAATCACATGGATGCAGCTTAATTTGGCGTTGTATATTTTCGCAAGGGAAGCCGCGCGATCTGCTACTGCCCTGCATTCTTCGGTAAGATCTACTGTCACCAGAATGTGTGAATAATCACTCATGCCTTCGTCCTCCAGTAATTCTTATTGTCTTCACGAGACCAATAGGGCAAATTTACACAGATGAAAGCCAATAGACAACCGCATCCCGGCAGTTATTTTACGCCCTATTGGGCCCTGAGAATGATAAGCAGCACTGAGACGGGCAAGCAAATTGCGGTGCGACCCCCGGGCGATGATGCAGAGGAAATCCGATGATCTGGTTGCTGATCGTGTTTATCCTGGCGTTGGTTGTCGGCCCGATTCTGTACTTGATGCCTTCGCCCAGGCAGAAGGAACAGATTGCTTTTCGTAACGAAGCCAGATCAAGAGGCATTTCGGTAAAAATCAGCACCATTGAAGATCCGCATCCACAACTGAATAACTACCTGTCAGCGACCGGGAAGTCACTACAACCGGTAATCAACTGTATTGCCTATAGCATGAGCAGAAAGAAACCCGTCCACTGGCAAAGTCTGGAAGTTATCGAATGGAAATTGATCAAGGCACAAGAGGTTCGTTCAGAAACCGGCTCATATGGGTGGGTATTGGAAGCACCGGGCGCTCAGCTTCCTGAAGTGCTGCAGCAGGCGTTGGCACGGGAACAAAAGTGGTTGCCCGAAGATGCCATCGTCGTTACTGAAACCAATTACGTCGTTTCAGTATACTGGCATGAGAGAGGTGGTGCGAAAGCCTTACAGGGTGTCTGCACATTCCTGGAGAATATGGCGCTGGTGGAAACCCCGCCGCTGGAGTTGGAATAATTCCCGACATTGTCTGCATTACCGCTTGAGCTGACCCTGATTCAACACCATTCGTTAGGGTACTCTTTTTAGTTATTTATCGAATATAGCTTGACGATTGCTGTGTATGCCATTATATATGTCGCTTTTTTGAGCGACCGATTAAACCTGGTTGCGTATAAAGGAACTCACTTTTGGATATACTTCTGCATGGTTGTGTGTCTTTTCTGACCGGCTGTAAAAGTTGAAGACACTAATTTGTCTGTAAGTGTTTGTTTTATATACCTAACCATTTTGTAGTGTAGTGTTCAGGAGTTAAAATGTTAAGTTTCAGGAAGGGAATCAGCGTTACAAACTGAATGGCAAGGCAAATTATTTGCAGGTCAAATGCCATGTGGAATGTATGCAATAACGTTACTAACAGGAATCGTTATTTTATTTATGGGCAAATCATTAGTCATAGTTGAGTCACCCGCCAAGGCGAAGACGATTAACAAGTACCTTGGAAACGAGTTTGTTGTGAAATCGTCAGTTGGTCATATTCGGGATTTGCCAACCAGTGGAAATGGCAAGAAACCGGTAGATGGCAAAGCGAGAGCAAAGGCTGCAGCAAAAACACGTAAAATGAACCCGGCAGCCAAAGCCAGGCACAAGAAGGCGCAAGCTAAGAAACAACTGGTTTCTCGCATGGGAATTAATCCCGAAAAAGACTGGCAAGCTACATATGAAATATTGCCCGGTAAGGAGAAGGTGGTATCGGAACTGCGCAAACTTGCCCGGGATGCTGAAACGATCTACCTGGCCACAGACCTTGACAGAGAGGGCGAGGCGATTGCATGGCATCTGCGCGAGGCCATAGGTGGCGACGAGGATCGATACAGGCGAGTCGTCTTCAACGAGATTACAGAGAAAGCGATAAAAGAAGCATTTGCTGATCCCGGGCAGCTCAACATGGATCATGTTCATGCGCAACAGGCACGGCGTTTTCTTGATCGAGTGGTTGGATACATGGTTTCGCCGTTACTCTGGGCCAAGATTGCCAGGGGTCTGTCTGCCGGACGAGTGCAGTCGGTGGCTGTGCGCCTGATTGTTGAAAGGGAAAGAGAAATTCATGCGTTCATTCCCGAAGAATACTGGGAACTGTTTGCAGATTTGCTGTTGTCCGGAGCTGCTGCTGATAACGCGGCAGCGGGTAACGAGACAGCAGGGGTTAGATTTCGTGTCACGAAGCGAAAAGGTGAGAAATTTCGACCGGGTAATGAGCAGGAAACGCGACTTGCAATCTCGCTGCTCGAATCGGCTAAATTCATTGTAGAAGGCAGGAAGGATAGGCCCACTGAGAGCCGTCCTTCAGCACCATTCATCACTTCTACGCTGCAACAGGCTGCCAGTACTCGATTAGGATTTGGCATAAAGAAAACCATGATGTTAGCCCAGCGACTGTATGAAGCGGGTTACATCACCTACATGAGAACCGATTCCACCAACCTGAGCGCGGATGCCATCTCGGCTTGCCGGGCTTTAGTTGCATCCAGGTTTGGTAGTCGTTATCTGCCTGCTGAGCCACGGGTATATGCAAGTAAGAGTGATGCTCAGGAAGCTCATGAAGCTGTCCGGCCATCCGATGTCACGGTCGAAACAAATTCCCTGACTGGCATGGAGCGGGATGCCGAACGATTGTACGAGCTTATCTGGCGACAATTCGTTGCCTGTCAGATGCCAAATGCGGAGTACACCAGCACAACGGTTCAGGTAACTGCTGGTGAGATGCAGTTAGAAGTGCGTGGTCGCATCCTGCGTTTCGACGGCTATACCCGGGTTCAGATTCCAACCGGTAAAGCCGGTGATGATACGCCGTTACCTGATTACAAGGCGGGAGATGAGCTGACACTGCTGAAACTTGATCCTGTGCAGCATTTTACTAAGCCGCCGCCGCGTTACGGAGAGGCAAGTCTGGTAAAGGAACTGGAGAATAAGGGTATCGGCAGACCATCGACCTATGCATCAATAATCTCCACAATACAGGACCGCGGCTATGTGACATTGCAGAACCGGCGTTTTTACGCAGAAAAGATCGGCGAGATCGTTACGGCCAGACTCACAGAAAATTTTGAACAGCTGCTGGATTATGGTTTTACCGCCAAACTTGAAGAATCGTTAGACAAAATATCAAATGGTCGGATTGAGTGGAAAAACCTGCTGAACGAATTCTATGAAGATTTTTCCGCCAAACATGAGCGGGCGAGTCAGGCAGATGGTATGCGGAATAATGTACCAACGATGACAGATATCAACTGCCCGGAATGTGGCAGACCCATGCAAATCAGAACGGCAAGTACAGGTGTTTTTTTGGGTTGTTCGGGTTACAACCTGCCGCCGAAAGAGAGATGCAAGTCAACGCTGAACCTTGTCCATGGTGACGAAGTGGTCAGTGCTTGTGGAGATGCGGAAGAGGAATCAAGGATTCTGATTACCAAACGACGCTGCAAGAAGTGTGATACAGCAATGGATAGCTACCTGATTGATGAACACCGCAAGCTACATATCTGCGGTAACAACCCGGATTGCGATGGCTTTGAAGTGGAAACCGGGGTGTTCAAGATCAAGGGATATGATGGCCCGGTAATCATATGCGATAAGTGTGGTGCCGATATGCAGCTTAAGAGCGGACGATTTGGTAAATACTTTGGCTGCAGCTCCAGCGAATGCAAGAATACCAGGAAGCTGTTGCGCAGTGGAGAAGCTGCACCACCGAAGATGGATCCGGTCCCCATGCCGGAACTAACCTGTGCGAAAGTTGATGACACTTATGTACTCAGGGATGGAGCAGCGGGAATCTTTTTAGCAGCCAGTCAATTCCCCAGGAATCGGGAGACCCGTGCGCCGTTTCTGGATGAATTACTGCCGCATCGCGATGAAATAGACCAAAAGTACAAGTTCCTCATGAGCGCTCCGGTAAAGGATAATCATGGCCGAAGAAGTTTAGTCAGGTTTGCCCGCAAGACGAAAGAACACTATGTGGCTACCGAGGAAAATGGCAAGCAGACCGGCTGGAAAGCTCACTATGTCAATGGCAAGTGGGTTGAGGAAGACAAACCCGTAAAACACAGAAAGAAGAAAAAGAAAGCTGCAGCTTAGCGTGGGGCTCGGAGTTTGCTTCTTGTGTCTCTCGGCGTTTGCTATCTGGCTCTCACAACTTGCGTCTTATGTCTCTCGGC
>CAZNFE010000089.1:0-9148 GCA_964571945.1 uncultured Pseudomonadales bacterium | reverse complement strand
CTCCTGAAGAGAAGTTGTTGCGAGCGATCTTTGGAGAGAAAGCATCCGATGTTAAGGACACTTCCCTGCGAGTACCGAGCAGTTACAAAGGAACCGTGATCGATGTTCAGGTGTTTACTCGCGATGGAATCGAAAAAGACCAGCGTGCGATAGAAATCCAGCGCGGCCAATTGGAAGAAATTCGTAAGAATATCGAAGAAGAATATCGTATCGTTGAGCAGGCAACATTTGAACGCCTGAGAGATTCTCTGATCAATAAGAAAGCGATCGGTGGTCCCAGGTTAAAGAAAGGGGACAAGATCACCAAAGATTATCTGGATACGTTACCCATAGATGACTGGTTCAAATTGAGGTTGCAGAATAGTGGGCTCAATGAACAACTTGAACAAGCAGATCTAAAGCTCAAGGAAAGACGCGCGTTGCTGGACGATCAATTTGAGGAAAGTAAAAGAAAGATCGAAAGCGGTGACGACCTGGCTCCAGGTGTATTGAAAATAGTGAAAGTATATCTGGCGATCAAACGACGTATTCAACCGGGTGACAAGATGGCTGGCAGACACGGCAACAAAGGTGTTATTTCAGTGATCAAACCCATTGAAGACATGCCATATGACGAAAATGGGGAACCTGTAGACATTGTATTGAATCCCCTGGGTGTACCGTCCCGGATGAATGTTGGCCAGGTTCTTGAAACCCATCTGGGTTGGGCGGCGAAGGGTCTGGGCATAAAAATAGGTCATATGCTGGATTCCCAGCAAGAAATAGGCAAAGTCAGAAAATTGTTAGAGAAGGTGTATAACAGTAGCGGCAGACAGGAAGATCTCAATTTGTTTTCCGATGCTGAACTCATTGACATGGCGAGGAATCTGCGTGCAGGTGTGCCGATGGCGACTGCAGTTTTTGATGGTGCAGATGAAAGTGAGATTAAGGCTATGTTGAAACTGGCTGATTTGCCTGTTAGCGGTCAGACGACATTATATGATGGCTGTACGGGCAACAAGTTTGATCGCCCGGTGACTATTGGCTACATGTACATGCTGAAGTTAAATCACCTGGTGGATGACAAGATGCATGCAAGATCCACTGGTTCATATAGTCTTGTTACGCAGCAGCCACTGGGCGGGAAAGCCCAGTTTGGCGGACAACGATTTGGTGAGATGGAGGTGTGGGCGTTGGAAGCATATGGTGCTGCTTATACTCTACAGGAAATGCTCACGGTGAAATCTGATGACGTGCATGGTCGTACGAGAATGTACAAGAATATCGTCGACGGGGATCATCGCATGGAGCCTGGAATGCCTGAGTCGTTTAATGTTCTGGTGAAGGAAATCAGATCATTGGGTATTGATATCGAATTGGAGAGTGAATAACCGGGAATCGGATATCAAAGTGGATTGATGCTGATGGAAATAAGCGGGTTAAGGAATTCACGGAATTAACTAGTAAGCCTGGTACCGAATTGCCTGGGTACTGTGCGGAGGAACAACCTTGAAAGATCTCTTAAATATACTCAAAGCGCAGGGACAATCTGATGAGTTTGATTCACTTCGAATTGGTCTGGCCTCACCGGAATTGATTCGGTCCTGGTCCTATGGTGAAGTAAAGAAACCGGAGACCATCAATTACCGAACTTTTAAGCCCGAAAGGGATGGCCTTTTTTGCGCCAAAATATTTGGCCCGGTAAAGGATTATGAGTGCCTGTGCGGGAAGTACAAGCGTCTCAAACATCGAGGTGTCATCTGCGAGAAGTGCGGTGTTGAGGTGGCTCTGGCTAAAGTTCGAAGAGAAAGAATGGGGCACATTGAATTGGCTAGTCCAGTTGCCCATATTTGGTTTTTGAAGTCGCTGCCTTCCAGAATCGGATTATTGCTGGATATGACACTCCGTGATATTGAAAGAGTTCTTTACTTCGAGTCGTTTGTCGTCACCGATCCTGGGCTAACAAGCCTGGATAGGGGGCAGTTACTTACTGACGAACAGTATTTCGAGGCCATGGAAGAATTTGGTGATGAATTTGAGGCAAAGATGGGCGCAGAAGCCATTCAGATCCTGATGAAGGATCTGAGTCTGAAGGATGAGGTGGCAGATATCAGGGCTCAATTGCCGGAAACCAACTCCGAAACAAAAATCAAAAAACTCACCAAGCGGCTCAAATTGATGGAAGCCTTCGAGAAGTCCGGTAACAAACCGGAATGGATGGTTTTCAATGTCTTACCGGTGTTGCCACCCGATCTTCGGCCACTGGTACCACTCGAGGGAGGCCGATTTGCGACATCTGATTTGAATGATCTCTATCGACGAGTCATTAACCGGAATAACCGCCTCAAGCGTTTGCTGGACCTGAGTGCGCCAGACATCATCGTTAGAAATGAAAAACGAATGCTTCAGGAAGCTGTAGATGCGCTGCTTGATAATGGTCGCAGAGGCCGGGCGATTACAGGAACCAATAAACGGCCGCTGAAATCCTTGGCGGACATGATAAAGGGCAAGCAGGGAAGGTTCAGACAGAACCTGTTGGGTAAACGAGTCGATTACTCAGGACGATCAGTGATTGTCGTTGGTCCCTCGCTGCGACTACATCAATGTGGATTACCTAAAAAAATGGCGTTGGAATTATTTAAGCCGTTTATTTTTGGGAAGCTGGAAGCCAGGGGATTGGCGACTACCATAAAAGCTGCCAAGAAAATGGTCGAGAAAGAAACGGCAGAGGTGTGGGATATCCTGGCTGAAGTCATCAGGGAACACCCGGTGTTACTAAATCGGGCACCGACCCTGCATCGATTGGGTATCCAGGCGTTTGAGCCGGTATTGATCGAGGGGAAAGCGATCCAGTTACACCCATTGGTTTGCACGGCATACAACGCTGATTTCGATGGTGATCAGATGGCGGTACATGTGCCGTTGACATTGGAAGCTCAACTGGAGGCTCGTGCATTGATGATGTCTACTAATAATGTCCTGTTGCCTGCAGATGGTGAACCGATCATCGTACCATCACAGGATGTGGTTCTTGGTCTGTATTACATGACCAGGGAAAAGATCAACGATCTCGGCGAAAGCATGGTTTTTTCCGATGTCTCTGAAGTATCACGGGCATACAGATGCGGTAAAGTTGGCCTGCAAGCCAGAGTTAAAGTTCGAGTCACAGAAACCGCTGACGTGGGAGAAGGTGAAGAGACCGCTACTCGATTAGTAGAGACAACGTGTGGCCGCGCCTTATTGTATGAAATCGTTCCATCCGGACTGCCATTCGATGATGTAGACCGTGCCATGGATACGAAAGCCATCTCGAGACTGATTAACAAATGTTATCGAACCGTTGGGTTGAAAGAGACTGTTATTTTTTGCGACCAACTGATGTATATGGGATATGAGTATTCGACTATTTCCGGTTCATCTATCGGCGTAGATGATTTTCTCATTCCTGAGGAAAAAGAGACCATAATTCGTGAAGCCGAGGATGAAATCCTGGAAATCGAGACGCAATTTTCTTCCGGTCTGGTGACACAGGGCGAAAAATATAACAAGGCAGTTGATATCTGGACCCGTGCTAACGATCAGATCGCAAATGCGATGATGGATTCGCTTAGCTATGAAAACGTTACAAATAAGGATGGGGAAGAAGTACGTCAGGATTCGTTCAATTCCGTATTTATCTACGCTGACTCTGGCGCCAGGGGATCCCCGGCTCAGATTCGACAGTTGGCAGGTATGCGGGGTTTGATGACCAAGCCGGATGGATCCATCATCGAGACACCAATCACCGCAAACTTCAGAGAAGGATTGTCGGTAATGCAGTATTTCATCTCGACCCATGGTGCGCGCAAGGGTTTGGCTGATACCGCTTTGAAAACGGCGAACTCCGGTTATCTCACCAGGAGGTTAGTGGACGTTGCGCAGGATCTGGTGGTTACGGATCACGATTGTGGCACCGAAAACGGCCTGCTTCTGACAGCGGTAATCGAGGGAGGAGACGTTGTCGTACCGCTCGGGTCCAGGGTGCTTGGTAGAGTGGTCGCAAAAGATGTATATGATGTTCATGGGGAACAAGTCGTGATACCTGCGGGCACGCTGATTGATGAGGCATGGGTTGATCGGATCGAAGAGATGAGTGTTGACGAGATAACGGTTCGATCTGCGATGACCTGTGAAATTCGATTTGGGGTCTGTAGTAAGTGTTATGGAAGAGACCTCGGTCGAGGGCATCTGGTGAATATTGGAGAGGCAGTAGGCGTGATAGCAGCACAGTCTATCGGTGAACCAGGTACGCAGTTGACTATGCGCACATTCCATATTGGTGGAGCTGCCTCTCGGGCAACTGCTATTGATAATGTTCAAGTAAAGCGTAACGGAATTGTCAGATTGCATAACATTAAAACGCTCGAGAAAAAGAAAGGTGAGCTGGTAGTTACTTCCAGATCTGGCGAGTTGGCAATTGCAGACGAAAATGGAAGAGAACGAGAGCGATATAAGCTCCCTTATGGTGCTGTGTTGAGCAAGGCTCATGGAGCCGCAGTCGAGGCAGGAGAAATCATTGGCAAGTGGGATCCACACACTCACCCGATTATCTCAGAAGTTGCCGGGAAGGTCGTGTTCGAAAATTTTGAACAAGGGCTCACAGTTACCCAGCGAACAGATGAGCTGACAGGGTTATCGAGCATTCAGGTAATCGATCCTAAAGATCGTTCTTCAACAGCCAAGGACATCAGACCAGCTGTAAAACTGGTGGACAAAAAAGGTAAGGCTCTACTTCTTGCCGGTACGGAGGTGCCTGCACACTACTTCCTGGAAGCTAATGCAATACTTAGTTTGTCAGATGGGGACAAAATTGGCGTGGGAGATGTCATAGCCAGAATTCCGCAGGAAGGATCGAAAACGCGAGACATCACGGGTGGCTTGCCCAGAGTGGCTGATCTGTTCGAGGCTCGAAAGCCCAAGGATGCCGCGGTTCTTGCCGAAATATCGGGTATTGTGAGTTTTGGCAAGGAGACCAAGGGCAAGAAGCGGCTGGTAATCACCCCGTCAGACACCGATGAACCGATGGACGGATCGGACCATTATGAAACGCTGATTCCAAAGTGGCGGCATATGACTGTATTTGAGGGTGAGCATGTCGAGAAGGGAGAAGTTGTTTCAGATGGTCCAGAGAAGCCCCATGACATTCTAAGGCTAAAAGGTGTCGCGGAGTTGGCTAAGTATATTACCAAGGAAATTCAGGACGTATATCGTCTCCAGGGTGTGACGATCAACGACAAACACATCGAGGTTATTGTTTGCCAGATGTTGAGGAAGGTGGAAGTGAAAGATCCTGGTGACTCCGAGACCCTGAAAGGGGAACAGATGGAATACAACCGGGTGCTGGAATTGAATGATAAGCTTCGGGCCGAGAACAAGCAGGAGGTTAAATTCGAAAGAGTTCTGCTTGGCATAACCAAAGCGGCACTGGCGACGGAATCCTTTATCTCGGCTGCATCATTCCAGGAGACGACCCGCGTGTTAACGGAAGCGGCGGTTACAGGGAAGCGGGATTATCTCCATGGATTGAAGGAAAATGTCATCGTGGGTCGACTGATCCCTGCTGGAACCGGATTGGCATACCATGATGAAAGAAAACGAAAGAAACAGGTGAAGCTGTCTGAAGAGGGTCAATCAATAGTTAGTGCCAGTGAGGTTGAGCAGGCACTCAGTGAAGCATTGAGTGGTGGCTCGTAAATAGCGAAAAACCTCCGGCTTCGCCGGAGGATTGTTATTTAACAAATATAGGTTGACTAGACGGGGTGGGGTCATTAGACTCTCGCCTCGCTTTACACAGGTGCAGGAATCAGCAACAGATGTACTGTCAGGAACTGGCCTGTAGGAAGAAATCAGTAATCTGTAAGAACATTATTTCGAAACAGCATTTGTAAGTGGAGTTATATTTTTTATGGCAAGAATCAACCAATTGGTTCGAAAGCCCCGTAAACGTAAAATTACCAAGAGTGACGTACCAGCTTTACAATCGTGTCCTCAGCGTAGAGGTGTGTGCACGAGGGTCTATACGGTTACTCCCAAAAAACCGAATTCGGCATTACGTAAAGTTTGCCGTGTGCGATTGACCAATTCCTTCGAAGTAACCTCATACATAGGTGGCGAAGGTCACAATCTGCAGGAACACTCAGTAGTCCTCATTCGTGGCGGAAGGGTAAAAGACCTTCCAGGCGTACGTTACCACACAGTACGCGGAATTCTTGATGCCACCGGCGTCAGCGATCGTAAGCAAGGTCGTTCTAAATATGGTACCAAGCGACCCAAATCATAAGCATCGCTCGGTGAGGATAAGTAAATCGACTGCCACTAGATGGTAGAAGTAAGGCCAGGTTACCGAAACCGGTAATCCTGATTCAACCTGAAGAAAAGGAACCAGATATGCCCAGAAGAAGAGTTGTTGCGAAGCGGGAGATTTTGCCCGATCCGAAGTACAAAAACACCACTCTTGCAAAATTCATGAACCATGTGATGGTAAGTGGAAAAAAAGCGGTTGCAGAGCGAATTGTGTATGGTGCCCTGGAACGTATTCAAGAGAGAATTGGTGGTGATCCGGTTGAAGTGTTTGAAGCAGCGCTCGAGTCAATCGCACCATCCGTTGAAGTAAAATCCCGGCGGGTTGGTGGTGCCACCTATCAGGTACCTGTTGAAGTCAGACCTTCCAGACGGACCGCTCTGGCAATGCGGTGGCTGGTTGATGCAGCCCGAAAGCGCGGTGAAAAGTCCATGGCGATGAGATTATCAGGTGAGATCATGGATGCTGCCGAGAGTAGAGGCTCAGCCGTCAAGAAACGAGAAGATACCCATAGAATGGCGGAGGCGAATAAGGCTTTCGCTCATTATCGCTTTTAGGATAACAATCCGCAGTTTCGCAACCATCCAGAATTAAAAATAAATTGGGTTTTGGCAGGATTTATTCTGCATAGAACCCTGAATCTTTAGGGACAAATAAAGTGGCTAGAATCACTCCCATCAAAAAATATCGGAACATAGGCATCGTTGCCCATGTGGATGCGGGTAAAACCACAACCACTGAACGCGTTCTTTTTTACACCGGGATCTCTCACAAGATCGGTGAGGTGCATGATGGAGCAGCCGTTATGGATTGGATGGAGCAGGAACAGGAGCGAGGTATAACAATTACGTCTGCTGCAACGACCTGCTTCTGGAGTGGGTCTGAAAAGCAGTTTGATGAACACAGAATCAACATCATTGACACTCCCGGTCACGTGGATTTTACAATTGAAGTGGAAAGATCACTGCGAGTCCTGGATGGTGCTGTCGTTGTGTTTTGTGCTACATCCGGGGTGGAACCACAATCCGAGACCGTGTGGCGACAAGCAAACAGATATGAAGTGCCTCGGTTGGTTTTCGTAAATAAAATGGATCGTGCCGGTGCTGATTACCTGCGTGTGGTCAGTCAAATAAAGGAACGCTTGGGATCTGAACCGGTATCTATTCAACTCGCGATCGGCGCCGAAGATCACTTCAAGGGGATCATTGACCTCATACGAATGAAGGCGGTCTACTTCGGTGAAGAAGATATGGGTGTGAGTTTTGAATACCAGGATATCCCGGAAGATATGCTGGCAATGAGTGAAGAGTATCGTGAGAAGATGATTGAAGCGGCTGCAGAAGCAGACGATGACCTGATGGAGAAGTATATCGAGGGTAGTGAGCTTACCGAAGATGAAATTCGAAGGGGGTTAAGAAAACGCACCATTGCCAATGAAATTGTGCTCGCACTCTGTGGCTCGGCTTTCAAAAACAAAGGTGTACAGATGATGCTGGATGCGGTAGTGGATTTTCTGCCTGCACCAGATGAAGTAAAAGCAATCAGCGGGTTTCTGGATGACGATGAATCGGAAGTGATGAGAAATGCAACTGACGATGAGCCGTTTGCTGCACTGGCATTTAAGATTGCAACTGATCCCTATGTGGGCGCGTTGACTTTTTTCAGGGTTTACTCTGGTGTATTGAGCTCTGGAGACACGATATACAACCCGGTAAAAGGAAAAAAAGAACGAGTCGGCAGAATGGTGCAGATGCATGCTAATGACAGAGCAGAATTGAAAGAAGTTCGTGCCGGTGATATTGCTGCGGCAATTGGACTAAAAGCAGCAACGACCGGAGATACTCTTTGTGATTTGAATAATGTCATTACGCTTGAAAGAATGGAATTTCCAGATCCTGTTATCCATGTGGCGGTAGAACCAAAATCCAAAGCGGATCAGGAAAAGATGGGTGTTGCTCTGAGCAAATTAGCTGCTGAAGATCCCTCTTTTAGCGTCCGGACAGATGAAGAATCCGGACAAACGATTATTGGCGGGATGGGTGAGCTGCACCTGGATATTATTGTTGATCGAATGAAACGGGAGTTCTCGGTTGAAGCAAACATCGGAAAGCCTCAGGTGGCCTACCGGGAAACGATTCGAGCATCAGTCGAATCGGAAGGTAAATTCGTTCGTCAGACTGGTGGTCGTGGTCAATACGGCCATGTCTGGTTGAAAATTGAACCCTTGCACGGTGAACAAGAATATGAATTTGTAGACGAAATCGTCGGTGGTGCGGTACCCAGAGAATATGTCAGCGCCGTGAATAAGGGTATTCAGGAACAACTTAAAAATGGCGTGCTGGCGGGATATCCATTACTCGGCGTAAAGGCAACCCTGTTTGACGGTTCCTACCACGATGTGGATTCCAGTGAGGTAGCATTCAAGGTGGCAGGGTCAATGGCAACCAGAGATGGTGTTTTGAAAGCCAGGCCTGTTTTGCTTGAACCAGTATTTAAGGTCGAAGTCGTTACACCCGAAGAATATTATGGCGACATCATCGGGGACCTGAATCGTCGCCGAGGCATGATTCAGGGTATGGAAGATGTGGTAGCGGGTAAAATTGTAAGAGCGGAGGTACCGCTCTCTGAGATGTTCGGTTATGCAACGGATATGCGATCGGCAACCCAGGGAAGAGCAACCTTCTCCATGGAATTCGAATCATACAAGCAGGTCCCGGACAGTATTGCGGAAACAATCATCAATAAGACCCATTAAGTGTGGGTTACATTAGCAGATAAACAACCACGGGTTTAGAGAATAGAGGTGCAAAGTGGCTAAAGTGAAATTTG
>CAZNFE010000088.1:0-9170 GCA_964571945.1 uncultured Pseudomonadales bacterium | reverse complement strand
TCGAGTTGGTCATTTTGCCGGCTGGATTGCAGCCCCGAAAGCCGGTATCGATGGTCAGCCGGGTGATTTCGAATATGTTCGGCTAGCCAATTGAGCAATACCCTGCCAGTGCAGTACCTGGCATTAGAGAAACTGATATGAGCCAGGTTAATTATGAAGTGTGGTGCTCGCTATTGTACGAAAAATCTCCGAGTTACTGTTGGAATTGGGTATCGGTATGAACGAACTACAAAAAGACAATCAATCTGCAAGCTCAGCCCTCGGATTTGAGCTTTTCAACGCCGCGGACGACCTATTGCTGCATAACTTGTCGGCGGGTCGAGGTGATAAAATTGCAATAATAGACCGCGATGGTCCTCACAGCTATTCTGAACTGGAGCAACGGGTCAGTCAGTTTGCCAATTTGCTGACGCAGCAGGGCGTCGGTATCGAGCAGCGCATCTTGTTGTGCCTTTACGACACGATCGATTTCCACATCTGTTTTCTCGGTGCGATCAGGGCCGGTGTGGTACCCGTTCCGGTCAACACCCTGCTGTCAGCCAACGACTATGAATACATGCTGGAAGACACCCGCTCACGGATGCTTGTGTTTTCGGAAGAGTTACGCGCGATTTTTGAACCGCAACTCAACGGTCATGTATTCCTCAAAAAAGCACTGGTCTCGGGCACCGCATCTATACCTGGCTGCGAGCGCCTGGCAGATGCCATGCAAGGTATGTCGGATAGTTTTGAAAGCGCCCTGACCCGCCCCGATGATGCTGCCTTCTGGCTCTATACCTCCGGGACTACCGGTCGACCCAAGGGGGTTATCCATTCACAGACTGATTTGCGGGCAACCGCCGATCATTTTGCCAGTGAAATCCTCCAAATTGGCGAGAATGATCTGCTGTTTTCAGCACCCAAACTATTTTTCGCTTACGGACTCGGCAATGCATTGACTTTTCCTTTATCGGTAGGTGCGACTGTTGTGTTAATGTCTGATCAGCCGACCGCGGAATCCGTAGCTGAAGTCGTCAACAGTTACCGCCCGACCTTGTTTTTCTCAGTGCCGACCCTGTATTCAATGATGCTCAATACAGGCAATCTCCCAAATCGGGATGACATGCGTTTTCGTGCTTGTATTTCAGCGGGTGAGGCATTGCCTGAGACCGTTCTGAATCAGTGGAAGGAAGCGCTTGGGATCGACATTCTTGATGCCATAGGCTCCACTGAAATGCTGCACATGTATATGAGCAACCGGGCCGGCGAAGTTCGCGCGGGTACTTCTGGAAAGCCACTGGCCGGATACGAAGTGCGCCTGCTCGATGATCTCGGCCAACAGGTGGCTGATGGTGAGATTGGTGATCTCTATGTGAACGGGCCATCATGCGCGCTTGGCTATTGGAATCAATACGATAAAAGTGTTGCAACCTTTAGGGGCCACTGGGTCAAGTCAGGGGACAAGTACTATGTGGACGCTGATGGTTACTATGTCTATTGTGGCCGCTCCGACGATTTGCTCAAAGTTGGTGGAATATATGTCTCACCGATGCAAGTTGAGAACGCCCTGCTGGGGCACTCCTCAGTCGACGAAGTGGCTGTGGTTGGAGCCGGTGACGACGACCAGTTGCTTAAACCCAAGGCCTTTGTTGTGCTGGCAGAGGGCTTTGAATCATCACCTGAGTTGGAAGGCGTGTTAATCGATTATGTGCGGCATCAGCTACCGGCATTCAAACGTCCACGCTGGGTTGAGTTCGTTTCTGAGCTTCCTAAAACTGCCACTGGCAAGATTCAGCGTTTTAAACTCCGCTAAAACCTGTCATTTACCTCCGACAAAGCCAATATTTATGCTTTCAAATCTATATAATGCATGAATTCTTCTGAAAATAAGGTACCCTTACAATAATTCAAGCTTTATATCTGCTTGTCAATGCACGGTGCGAAAGAGCCTGCGTGCTAACAATACCCACTCACTAGCCGGATAAAATCAGTCATGGCAGGAACCAAAACGAAAAAGGTGAACACTCGTGAGAAGGCTGAGCACTTGCCCAGCGAACCATTGGAAAAGCTGCTCGGCTACCACCTGCGACGGGCGCAAAATGCCATATTTCAGCATTTTGACAGCCACCTTAATCATTACGCTATCACGCCGGGCCAGTTGGGTTTGCTTGTATTGATCGCATGCAATCCCGGTGTCAGTCAAACTGTGTTAGCGAGAGAAATCGGAGTGGAGCGTTCAACGCTGGGGGAATTTATTGATCGCTTTGAATCCCGGCAGTTGGTGGAACGAAGGCGGGTGATTACTGACCGTCGTATGTATGCCATCCATTTGACTGAAGAGGGTAACCATTTCCTGGAACAGGTGCTTCCGGAAGTTGAGGCACACGAGCGTGAATTCGCCAAGCCGTTGTCGACTCAGGAAATAAACACACTGGTGAATCTACTGAAACGACTGGCGGCATAGCTGTCAAAGCAACTGCGGGTCGCCAAACCTATATCTCAGACTACAATCAAACCGTGTCTGGGTGGTGCACAGCGAACCGGTAGTCCAGCAATATCATTCAAGGCCGCGTGAGTATAGCTGCTGGTCATTTTGCCTCGCCAGGCCGCAGAAAAATCGGTGTTAGCCATAGGGGTGGCCACTTTTTGAGCCTGCTGCGCAACTTCGCTGATCAGTTCCTCGTCCAACGGTTTACCGACTAACAGTGACGCCGCATCAACCGCCATTGGTCTTGAGCCGACCGCACCAAGATAAACAGCAGCCCGGGTAACGATATCCTGGCTGTTGGTCCACACCGCAGCTGCCACCGACAGTACTGCAAAGTCAATCGAGCCCCGCCGCCGAAGCTTCCAGAAAGTTGATCTGCAATGCTTTGAATCGGAGCCACCAGGGATGAGTATTTCGGTGAGAATTTCATCAGCCTGTTTGTTCAAATAATCGATGCCGTCATCCTTAAACAATGCACTGACAGGTATGATTCGTTCACCGTTCTTACTAACCAGTTTAACCCGTGCACCAAGTGCGCACAGGATGGGTGCGGAATCACCGGCTGAGTGTGCCCAGCAACGCGGGGACTTGGTGGCTACCCAGCAGACCGTACCCTGCACCTTCATACAGTAATTGATTGAACGACGCCACTCCTCGGTCTGGTTATAGTAAGTGCAACGCGTATCAATGCACAAATTGCCGCCCAATGTACCCATGCTGCGCAGCGGCGGTGAAGATATGGAGGCGATGGCTCTGGCAAAGGCCGGATAGCGCAACCGTATCAGGTCGTCATGAAAGACATCCGAGAGAGTCGTGGTGGCGCCCACCTTTAACCCACCTTCGGCTTCTTCACAGGTGTGCTCGATACCACGCAGGCCTGGCACCGATAACAGACTGACGACGGTTTCGGCGGTCTGATGACGGCGCTTCATATTTGGCCAAAGGTCGGTTCCACCAGCAACCAGACGGACGTCTTCTGAAGACAGGGTTGCAAGGACCTCTTCGAGCCGTTGTGGGGCCCGAAAATTAATCGGTGGTAAGCGAAGCACTGTTCCTCTCCTTCAGGGCCTGATCACGTTCTTTCATGGTTCCGCTGCTTGAACCGACACCTCTGTTTTTCCTGGCCTTAGGGTCATCAGCGGCCCGGCCATCACCACCCTGCTCTGGTGTGTGTACGATAACGGATTGACCAAAATCAACTTGTGGGAATTTGGCCGGACCCACCCGCGCCTCTTTGCCCTTGGCTTTGGCTTGTAACCCCTTGAGCACCAGATCCGGGTGGATGGGAACCTGGTCTACCCTTACCCCCACGGCATCATAAATTGCGTTAGCCATTGCAGGCATGATCGGCAACAATGGACCCTGCCCAACCTCCTTGGCTCCGAATGGGCCACGTTTGTCATCGGTTTCCACCAGATAACTGGTTATTTCCGGCATATCATGGAATCCGGGGCTCTTGTACTCCAGTAACGATGGCATCTTGTGAACCAGAGCGGGAGAAAGCCGTTTGGGCAAACGCCGGAACTCTTGCTCTTCCATCATAGTTTCGCCCAGACCCATATACACACCACCTTCAATTTGACCCAGTACCAGAACCGGGTTAAGGGCTATGCCAATGTCATGCGCGACCCACACGTGATCCACGGTGTAGAGCCCGGTTTCCGGATCGACTTCAACCTCAATTACAGCAGCAGTGTAAGAATAAGTTGGCGACGGGCCAACACCCGCTCCCCGAAAACGACCAGGTGCTCGCGGTGGCGTGTACGAACCGGTCGTGCCCAATGTTCCGAAACGTGCTTCTGCAGCGATCACAGCTTCGCTGAAGCTCAGGCCCCGTCGTGGATCTCCGCTGTAGAAAACCCGGTTGTCTGCAAATACCAGGTGATTCTCCGGTATTTCCAGTTGCTTGCTCACCGCCTGGGCAATCACCCTGCGCGCCCGCTCAGTGGCCTGTATTGCTGCCTGACCCATCATCAGGGTCACTCGCGATGAATAACTGCCCAGATCAACTGGCGTCAGGTCGGTATCTGCTACGCACAACCGCACGTCAGCAAGACCGATGCCAAGGATTTCGGCCACAATGACGGCCAATACGCTGTCCGAGCCCTGCCCGATTTCTGCCTGGCCGCAAAAAATTGCAACACCACCACTACGGTCTAGTTTGAGCTGAACACCGGATTGTGGCATATGATTCCAGTAGATCGGCAAACCGGCACCACACATATAGGCACCGCAGGCCAATCCAAGCCCGCGACCCTCGGGCAGCTTGCCATAACGTTCTTTCCACCCACTGCCAGCTACTACGGCCTCGATGCACTTACCCAGGCCAATCGACCCGACCTCCAGCCAATTGGCAGTTACGGTATTCGCAGGCAGCAGATTACGCATACGCAATTCTGCGGGATCAATACCCAGTCTCTCGGCAGCTTTGTCCAATTGAACTTCGTATGCAAAGCGAGGCTGGGGTGTTCCGTGTCCCCGTTTCGGCCCGCAGGGTGGTTTGTTGGTGAACGCCCGTATTGATTCAAACTTATAGCTTGGAAGTGTATAGGTCGTGGTTTGCAGGGCACCAGTGTAAAACGTACTCGCAACGCCGTAACTTCCGTAGCCACCGCCGTCAAGCGCCGTGCGGAGATGCTGGGCGGTCATGGTGCCATCCTTGAGAAAACCGCTGCGCAAGTTCATCAACACCGGGTGTCGTCCGCGGTGGCAGTAGAATACTTCCTCACGGGTTAGCGTCACCTTGACTGGCCTGCCAAGCTTAAGTGCCATCCTGGCAACCACAACCTCATGATTGAACGGGTCGGTTTTTCCACCAAACCCACCCCCAACAGAACAGGCGACAACACGAATTCGCGCTGCGGGGATTTGCAACACCCGCGCCAATGCCCGGTGTACATAATGAGGTGTCTGCGTAGAGGAATAAAGTGTAATCCGTCCCTCGTCCTCTGGTACGCCGATAGCCGAATGTTGTTCGATTGGCAGGTGGGTGTTGCCCTGAAAAAAAGTGGTGTCTTCAAGGATTAAGTCTGCCTGTTCAAAACCCGTATCAACGTTACCGAACTCCAACGATATTTTTTTGTGGAGATTACCTTCATCGCCATAATCATGGATGCGTGGTTCTGGCGTTTTCAGCGCAGTCTGGATGCTATCGATAGTCGTTAGTATTTCGTACTCCACCTTTACCGCCAACGCCGCTGCATGAGCCTGGTCTTCGCTTAGTGCAGCAACGGCAGCGATCGGATCACCGACAAAACGCACTTTATCGATAGCCAGGGCGTGTTCGTCCATGGAAACCGGCAGGATGCCATAAGGCACAGGCAGTTCCTCACCCAGCATGATATTCAGGACCCCTGGCATCCTCTCTGCCCTGGAACAGTCAATATGTTTAATATTCGCGTGAGGAACAGTGCTGCGCACGAGCTTGACGTAGACCATCCGTGGAAAACTCAAGTCGTCCGCAAATTGAGTTTTACCCGTGACCTTGGCATGACCATCAACACGGCGAAACGGAGTTCCAATCAACCGAAATTGTAATTTGCCATCCGTACCCTGGACCGGATCGGTGTAAGGTTTTGAATCGGGCTTTGCCATTATTCTTCCTTCACTCGGAATCAAAAACCGGCAATGGCAGCGCCACGCCATAAAACTGTTCCGCCGGTGGACACCAATCATCGCCTCTCGCCATCGCTGCCGCCCACTTGACAGCCAACACGATCCGGTTGTAACCCGTGCAGCGACAGAGGTTGCCGGAAAGTGCTTCGCGTATCTGTTCCTCACTGGGGTCTGTTTCGCGATCCAATAGTGCCTTGGCCACCATCAGAATGCCCGGAATACAGTATCCGCATTGAGTAGCACCGAGGTTGGCAAACGCAAGCTGTAATGGATGCAGCTTATTGTTTTGTTGCAAACCTTCAATGGTCTCGATGTCTCTGCCATTTACTTCAGCAGCCAATATCAGACAAGACAGAAACGGTTCGCCATCTATCAATACCGCGCACGCACCGCATTCGCCCAGTTCACAACCGTGCTTGGTGCCCGTTAGCCCGCCTTCTTCTCGTATCACTTCCAGCAAGGTGTGGTGCACCGGAAAGACAACAGTGTGCTCTTCACCATTAATCCATAAGGCAGCAGTGGTGACCTGGGTTGGTGCCTCGCTCACTGGTGGCTGGACACTGATCGTAGAGTTTAAATTCACTTCAACACCTTGACTTGCAAATGATTAAAATTGTTAGGCGGCCTTACAATATATCGACGGCAGATTGATGTCAATTCAACAATCCGTTCGGACCCGGGTTAATCAGCTGTTGTTCTTACAGCTGTGGGCAGGCTGAGCAAATGATCCAACCATAGTGCGGACAGTTTGTCCTGCACTGAATTCTGACGCAACCTCTCATTTAGGTATCAACCCGGCTAATGGACAGTTTGAAGATTTCTATCTAGAATCAATAATTACCATGGAATGAATCGATGAAATGCAAATGGATCCTGCAAGGAAGTGTGGCGAGCGGCTCCCGTACTGCAGCGCGCTTTACTCAACTCGATTGGGTCCAACAACAGTGCAGGGAAAAACTCGGTTTCGCACCTTTTCCCGGAACCCTAAACCTGCACATAAGTGCGCACTATGTTTCAGTCATTGCCGCCCTGCGCGCAACAGATGCCACCGAGTTGAATTCGGTAGAGAATAATAACTGCGCAGCCAAGCTGATTCCACTCACGATAAACGGCATTCAAGGGGCTATTGTCATCCCCGAAGCCAAGCTAAAAATCCATCGAGAAAATGTGGTTGAAGTGATAGCGCCAATTGCACTCAGAGAGTCTCTGAACCTGACAGATGGCCAACTTGTCACTGTGTTTGCCGACCGGCCCGGGAAATCCCCTCTGGAGTCCGTCATATTTGATCTTGATGGGACGCTGCTGGACTCCGTGGGGGTTTACTATAAAACTGTAGGTACAGTACTGAGCGAACTAGGATTTCCACACGTATCAAAAGAAATGATACGGGAGGCTGCCAAGGACGGAGAGTTTGAATGGGAAATGGTTCTGCCAAAGTCGGTTGACCTGAAACGATCCGGTACTCTTGCCAAAATCCACTCAGTGATTGGCAAGGCGTATGGTTCAATGTTTGCACTTGAAGCCAAACCGATTCCAGGCATGAAAGGGGTATTAGACGGCTTGATCGCTGCAGGCATCAAGCTGGCAATTGTTACATCCACTCCCAGAGAGAATATGGGCTTTAAACTGGACCAACTTAAACAGAATGGTACATTGGATCACTTTGAGGTGATTGTCACATCCAGTGATGTATGTCGCAAAAAACCCGCTCCAGACGCGATGTTAGAGTGTTGCAACCAACTTAATGTCGGGCTGGATAAGAGTGTTTATATTGGTGATTCAAAATCTGACATCCAATCAGGTAGATCCGCGGGGATGAAAACCATTGCCGTGCTATCCGGATTCGATGACCTGAATACACTATGCAAAGAATTGCCTGACGCCATCATTAACAGCGTGGCCGAACTCAGGACAATTATCGATTTTTGATACCGTGCAAAGAATATTTTCATCAATACATTTATGGAGCCTCTGATCAATTCATGCTGACAATGATATTTCCATTGTGATTCAATCATTATTATTGAATTGACATCAATATGCCGTCGATATATCGTAAGGCTACCTAACAATATGTCGACAATAAGTGTAATTGACCATCGTTATCCCGCTATGCAAAGTCTGGCGTATTGAGTACTGGTATGATCAGCATTCGGCACCGTTCTGGCGTTTCGCCTTGAACCAAGCCGAAAACCATTTGCGGATGGTGCCTGGCAGGTCTGAGTGTGTACAGTCTGTTTAATCAAATGTCTCGGAGTAGAAGCCATGGGTAACGCTAAATTCCCCACACCTCATGAGTTAGGAACAATCCCTGGTACAGAAGGCTGGGAGAGGATGTACCCCTATCAATATCAATTCACTACCAATGATCCCGAACGCGAACAATACGAGAAGGATACATTCTGGTTTTATGATGGCCTGCATTACCCTGAACCGCTTTACCCCTTTGATACGATTTGGGATGAAGCCTGGTACCTGGCACTGTCACAGTTCAGTCATAGAATTTTTTCCATCCCACCGGTGATGGGTGTGGACCACCGGATGAAAAATGGCTATGTCTATATTTCACCCGTGCCTGTCACAGACCCTGAAGAGATTGAAGGCCGTGTAGCTGTTTTCATGGAGCGGGCGGGCTACTACTACCAAAACTGGGATGAACTGGAAGCCAGTTGGGTCGAGAAAATGAAAAACATCATCGCCGAATTAGAGGCTGTAGAAATTTCTCCATTACCCCGTCTTGAAGACATATCAATTGTTACCGAGGGCGTGGGAGTATCCTCCGGCTACCAACTCCTGAAGAATTATGATGCTGCGATCGATCTCGGGATTCGCTGCTGGCAGTATCATTTTGAATTCCTTAATCTGGGTTATGCCGCTTACGTGACCTTCATGGGGCACTGCCAAAAACTCTGGCCAGATATTCCCTTGCAACGCGTCACACAGATGATTTCCGGTATCGACGTAATCATGTACCGGCCAGATGAAGAGCTAAGAAAGCCGGCAAGAAAAGGCATTGAATTTAAGATCATCAATATCCCTAGGCGTATCACCTTCCTCAACTATGGCGACACACACTCTGTACCAGATC
>CAZNFE010000087.1:0-9318 GCA_964571945.1 uncultured Pseudomonadales bacterium | reverse complement strand
GTATGGGGTGTCAGACCCTGGCTGAGTAACCGGGCAGTCATCCCTCATTTCCGCTTCTCTCGCCGGGCGTATTCCGGGTGTGGTAACCGAGGGCTCGCCGCTATACCCGGATGCAGGGCGCTTTGCTGCTACTATCGAGCGTTACGGAATTACGATATTTAAAGCCGGGGTAACATTCCTGAAAACTGTCATGTCGAATCCGGCAAATGGTGCGGACGTTGAACGATACGATTTATCGTCACTGAAAGTAGCCACTTTTTGCGCGGAACCGACCAGCGCCTCGGTACAGCGTTATGGTATGGAATTGATGACCAATCAGTATATCAACTCCTACTGGGCCACCGAACATGGCGGTATCGTTTGGACTCATCCGTACGGAAATGCTGATCAACCCCTGCGAGCTGACGCTCATACCTATCCCTTACCGTGGATATTTGGAGATGTCTGGCTGAGAGAGGGCAGGGCGGATGAAAACGGGCGTCGCAGCTACCGGGTAGCCGACGATGAGGAGAAAGGCGAGATCGTGATAACCCGCCCCTATCCTTACCTGGCCAGAACAATTTGGGGAGACGTTGACAACTTTGGTACCACGAACTGGAAGGGGGATATTGAACGCTTTTCAGCCACCTACTATGGTGACTTCAGGGACGCCAGCGGCGCACCTGTGTATGCGTATGTACAGGGTGATTTTGCCATGCGATATGCTGATGGCAGCTTTTCTTTGCACGGTCGATCTGACGATGTCATCAATGTCGCGGGTCATCGTCTGGGTACCGAGGAGATCGAGGGTGCGATCCTGAAGGACAAGCAACTCAACCCGGAATCCCCGGTTGGAAACTGCATTGTAATTGGAGCACCACACCCGCAAAAAGGGCTCACGCCAATTGCTTTCATAGTACCGGCGCCCGGTACAGAGATTCGTCCTGACGATCGACAGCGTTTATCTGATCTGGTGCGAGCGGAGAAGGGTGCTGTCGCTGTACCGTCTGATTTCATTGTTCTCTCCGCTTTTCCGGAGACGCGCAGTGGCAAGTATATGCGGCGATTTCTGAAAAGTATCCTTGCGGATGAACCTCTTGGCGACACTACCACCTTGCGCAATCCGGAATGTCTGGAGGAAGTGGCAGACGCGATCCGGCAATGGAAACTCGGGCAGGATCAAATGGCAGGCGAAACACAGACTAGCGACTGATTGAAAGCGAAACCCCCCAGCTTGCCGGGGGGATTATCAGTGTCCATTCAAGGGTATCGTCAACCACATGTTATGCTGCGATTTGTTCGCTTTCATCGATCATCAGCCCCATTGAGGGGCTCCCGATCGAAATACCTCCGGCTTTGCCGGAGGATTGTTATTCAGAACTGCGTCATCCGAACCGTTGCAATTGGATTAGACTAACTGCCAGTAGTCGTGGTTTTATGTCCGGATGCAGCAACTAAGCCAGTTTAATAGAAGCGATATGACCCGGGGTGGTATCGGACAGCATCTGCTTTATCTGACCATCCCCATGTTCCTTGGTATGTCTTCAATGATCTTTGCCTGGATGGTAGAGACCGTCTATATCGGGATCCTCGGTGCGAAAGAACTGGCGGCCGTCAGTTTTGCTTTTCCACTAATTATGGGGCTGTCCGGAATCACCATGGGCATCGGAACCGGTGCTTCCTCGGTTATAGCCCGCAAGATGGGAGCCGGAGACCGGGCCAGTGCAGAAGTCGTCTCGACTCATACGCTGGTTCTGACCCTGCTTATTGTCATGTGCCTGATTGGCGCAGCCTATTCGAATCTGGAAGGTTTTTTCCTCTTAATTGGTGCCCGGCCGGAGATTCTCCCGCTGGTGGTTGAATACATGCGAGTATTCCTTATCAGCGTCCCTCTGTTTGGGATTCCGATGGTCAGCAGCACAATCCTTCGTGCGGTTGGGAATGCAAAGATCCCGGGATATGCCATGGCTGGGAGTTCCGTGTTAACCATTGTTATCGGACCTCTCCTGATCTTTGGGTTGTTGGGATTTCCGCGCCTGGGTCTGGTGGGTTCTGCCTGGGGGGGAGTCATCAGTGGCCTGATCCGCATGCTGGTTATGAGTTATGTGCTCATCGTCCAGGAACGCCTGATTCGGTTCAGGAATCCACGCTGGAATGAAATGTTTCAATCATGGAAATCTGTGCTGTACGTCGGTTTCCCATCCATGATGAGCAGCCTGATTGGGCCCACCAGTCTGGGTATCATTATCTGGCTGCTCGCCCGACACGGGTCTGAGGTGGTAGCAGGGTTTGGGGTGGCATCACGAATAGATATGTTAGCCACCATGTTACTGATGTCGCTGTCTTCCAGTATTGCACCCTTTGTTGGCCAAAACTGGGGAGCACGTAAAACGGATCGTATCAGGCGCGGTATGAAAATTGGCTACCGGTTCTCGCTGTTTTGGGGTCTGGTTTGCTTCATGGTGCTGGGACCTTTCGGAGACGATATTACGCTGCTGATCAATGACGATGCTGCAGTGGTGCAGTCTGCTTCACTCTACCTGTTGATCGTTCCGATCAGCTACGGTTTTATGGGTATCGGGATGATGTCAGGTTCCTGTTTTGTGGCATTGGGGAAACCGATGCCCAACCTGATTATGTCGATCATGCGCATGGTGATCGTGTACATCCCACTGGCTATGTTGGGTGACTATATCTGGGGGTACCCCGGAATCTTTGCCGCCACAGCATTGGCTAATTTTGTTATGGGGACTGTCGCCTGGCGCTGGAACAAGTCCATGCTGCGGTTTGAAATTGGGAAGTTGCAGCGTCCATGAATCACCGGATCTCGCAAACTGGACGAGCTAGTCAATCCGCAGTTCTTCCTCGACTATTTTTTCCCGATAATATTCCTGCTTTTCTTTGGTAATGGGGAAATTCCAGATCAACCACGTCGACCAGGAAAGGAAAAATATCGGTACCAGCGTGTAGGTGAAGCGGAGCGCATTCAATCCTTCCATATCGTTTTTGATGGTTGGATCGAAGCCCAAAAACTGCAGCAGGGGAAGCGTAAATCCGGCTGCCACAGCCAATGCCATTTTGTCCGCCATACCCCACAGGGCCATAAACAGGGCACCGCGCTGTTGACCGCTTTCCAGTGTGTCCTGATCGATTACATCGGCTGCCATGGAAGGTATCAGTACGCCTCCAATATTTGCTGCCAGTCCCGCGAAAATCTGAATAAACAGATAGTACCGATATTGACCTGGCTGCATCAGTAAAACCGAACTGAAAACTGCAATCATGTACATGGACAATCCGGCCATCAGCTTGTGTTTGTTATATCGACGGGCAAGTCGAACGATGATCGGGGTGCCGATTAAACCACACACGAAATAGACAATCAGCAAGGCGGACCATTGCCTTGTACTGGCACCCAGATAGTAAGCCAGAAAAAAAACATACAGGGTGCTGATGCAATACCAACCAACATTGTTTGTGACACCTGCCGCCATCAGCCGCATAAAAGGCTTGTTACTCCATACCAGTTTCAGTGCCAGTTTCAGTTTCAGCGTATTCTTGTGAGCGAACTGAGGTTGTGGAACCAGCAAGAACAGCAATGGCCCAAACACACACAGACATGCAACAGTAGACCAGGCAAGAATTCGCAGCATCGGTTGCAGGCTACCTTGCCGATCCGGGGCAAGGGAAGGGAAGCCGTTGCTGGCTAAATAGGTAAGTATCAGGGGTAATGACATTGCCAACAACAAGCCAAAGGTACCAGCTATCGAACGCACGCCGGTTATTCTTGACCGTTCGTGGTAATCCGGGGAAAGTTCTGCCGCCCACGCTGCCAGCGGGATGCTGATGAGTGTCCAGCCGAAGTACAGTGCTGCAACTGCCAGGAATAAATAGACCTCACCAACTCCATCCGGTGGATCGAATACAGCTACGGTTGCAAGTCCCATCACGGGTAATCCAAGCAATACCCACAGACTTCTGCGGCCATAGCGACTGGGCGTTGCATCCGATAAAGTGCCGATCAGGGGATCGGTGACTACATCGGTAATTCGGGTCAGCAAGATAATGAGGCCGATAGCTGCAAGGCTGATACCGAGTTCACTGGCATAGTAAGGAGTTAAATACAGACCCAGCGGCAAGCCACCCATCGCGAGCGGAATACTAAGCAGGGCGAAAGCAACTAGCTCACGGAATTTCAATTTCATGTTCGATTACTACAAGAATTCAGTTCAGACAGGTAACCAAAGATACAGGGATAATCGCTGATGATCTATAGCTGTGAGCACAGTGCCGCTATCGATTCGAAGCCGGATTTCGATTCTCATCGGATTTCATAATGGCTACCTCACGCAATCGGAGGTACACTCGATTGGCTGATCAATTGCTCAGAAGGGACGACCAATGCAAAAAAATAACCAGAATGTGGGGGATGCATTTCGTGCCATACAGGTCAGGGCAAAGGAGATTGCTTCAGTTTCGTATCGGGGCATGGGGCAAAACTGGACTGTCGCACTGGTCTCGGATAGCGTCACGGTCTGCTTGCGGAACACTGGTGGCCACTTTGATGTGACCGAATTCGCTTCTGATGAAGCGGTCGATCTGACACTCACGGCGAGTGATGAAAGTTGGTTACAGCTATTCTCTGATGAGCCGCCCGTTGGGCTGCAGACGGTGTTTGGGGGGGTCATGTCCGGCCGGATTTCGGTAACCGGTGATATGCTGTTTTTTGATCGCCACCTGTTTATGCTGGAACTCTTACTCGGTACTCTCGAGGCAACCGACCTGGTGCAAGAAGAGCCAGTGTCAGCGCAGATTGAGAATATTTCCGGACGCTATATCAACCTTACCCATCAGGGTCTGGCATACCGGGTTTACTTTGAAGAAGCAGGAACTGGAATTCCGTTAATTTGTTTACATACCGCGGGAGCAGATGGCAGGCAATTTCGGGAGATTCTGAAAGATCCGCTCATCACAGCAGACTACCGTGTGATTGCGTTCGATATGCCAAGGCATGGTAAATCAGCCCCACCGGCCGGTTTCATAAAAGATCCTTATGTGTTGACGACAGAATTCTACGTCTCGTTCGTGATGGCGATGGTGAATGCATTGCAACTGCAAAACCCGGTAGTCATGGGCTGTTCAATCGGTGGCCGTGCGGTGTTGCATCTGGCCCTGGCACATGGTGACCGGTTCCGTGCCGCGATTGGTCTCGAGTCGGCCCTGTTTGCAGATGCCGGCGACAATTCAGTTTTTGACGGCAGTAAAGCGGCATCCCTGTTTCGCCCCGATGTAAACAGCCAGGAGTTGGCCGCAGCCCAGGTGGCTGGAATTATGGCACCCAATTCTCCTGCCCAGCATAAGTGGGAGACTCTCTGGTACTACATGCAGGGTGGTCCCGGTGTTTTTCTTGGTGATCTTTACTACTATTTTATCGATGGTGATCTGCGCAACGGTTTGGCGGAAGGAATCGATACGGCACAGTGCCCGCTGTACCTGCTTACAGGCGAATATGATCTGTCCGCCTCGCCAGAGATGACGGCTGAATTGGCGAAAGAGGTAAAGGCGACTCATTTTGAAATGATGAAAGGCCTGGGACATTTCCCTATGTCTGAAAATCCCGAATTATTCAAGCGCTATTTGATACCCGTGCTTGAGCGTATCCGAGGTTAGATTTGGGTCATATTCCGTATGACCGTTTATGGTTTACTTTTGTCTGGATTTCTTCACGTTGGCATTCGCTTCCTTGATCGTATAATTCTTGTGCAGCTCTCGTTCCGGGGAAGTAGCCGAAAGTTGCCCCACACGAACATAGTTGCCTTGATCATATGCGCTTCGAAAGATTTTCAAATTGCCGTACGGATCACCGACCCGACCCGGAGCGCCCAGACCAAATCCTTCCACAGTACTGCCATAGGTTAGTGCCTGGAAACCCATACGGTGTAACAGTTTCGGGCTTGCCCGATCCAGCACATCCGGTGATATGGAGAGCACCCAGTTCTCCTGTTGCCTCATCCACGATTTCACGTTACTCATGGTTGCGACGAACCGCTGCTTGTTTGATCGGTTTGCGCCGGTGCCGTGTATCAGCCTGCCATCGAATACCATGATGGTGCCGGCTTTTGCTTCAAGATTGATAGTTGGTGGCAATTCACCTATCGAGCCGCCGCTTCCCGCCGCTGCCATGACCTTGTGGGAGCCGGGAATCACCAGGGTAGAACCGTTTTCCTCGTTCACATCGAGGGGCATGTACATGGTATTGACCAGCGCCGGTGCTTCTACGGTCTGGAATGGCAGCAGGGGCCCCTGGTCGATATGCAGACCCTGGGGGTAACCGCCCGGATCTGCTCCGTTCGAGAGAAAACTATGGCAGATCCAACCGGTTCCCAGCGTTTCGTCCAGGAGTTGCTCAATCACCGGACCGGCTTGCACTGATTCCGGGTTTTGTTCGATGCACTGGGCAAAGCATTTACCTTTGTTGACCAGCGTATTCACATACTGTCCGGACGGAGTTGGCATGTCGACCCCGGCCAGGCGTTCGCCTTCCACCTGGGCCAGCAACCGGTCCCTGAATATTCGACATTGGCTATCGGACATCCCTTCTTCGATCAGGCAAAAACCCCACTCGCGCAGATCATGCCGCAGTTGCCCGATATCTTTGGTCGGCGCAGGTAGATCAAAACTCTTCCAGTACGCATGTTTGCGCGCTACGGTAGTATCCCAGTACATACCGGTTCCCCACACCAGTGGTTTCTTCGTATCCGGCGGCACCAGCCAGGGATTGTTCTTGTAGAGGGATTTGTAAGGCTCACCGGAATGAAGAAAGCCTGAATAAAGCTGCTTCTCCAGCGGAGACTTCTCCTTTACGCTTTCGACAGTGAATTCAACAGGAATTGACATGTTTTATCTCC
Organism: uncultured Pseudomonadales bacterium; assembly: GCA_964571945.1. Taxonomy (GTDB): domain Bacteria; phylum Pseudomonadota; class Gammaproteobacteria; order Pseudomonadales; family Azotimanducaceae; genus JASJXV01. Next base: position 2,431 of record CAZNFE010000087.1, on the reverse strand, counting down.
AGGGCTGATAAATTCGTTGAGACGGAAAGTAGCGATCGAAGGTAATGAATCAGAGCCTTACCTGGACAACAGTATATAACAATCATCCGGAGAAGCCGGAGGTATTTCGATTGGTGGCACTGCAAAGGAGTCAGCAATCGATGAAAGCGAATCAGATCCGTATGTTGCTGACCGATTCGCAGAGAGTTATCGGGTCAGGAAGAGAGATGGCGCTCCTTTAACTCTGCCTGTATTTGACTGTGGCGTTCGCGGGTAAGATGGTATTGAAGATAAAAACCAATAGCGATTAGCCCTGGGATAATGGCAATGGGTCCATCCACCAGGCCCAATTTGAAGATAATTGCCGGTTCGATTGTTCCAGGTTTGGCTCCCGCCGGGAAATTGATGAGATCAATGGCGATGCCAGCTAACAAATGACCAAATCCGGATGAGGCTTTGGCGAAGAACGATCTTGCAGCATAAAAAATGCCTTCCTGGCGTCGACCGGTGTTCAATTCATGCTCGTCGGCAATGTCTGCCAGTGCTGACATAACACTGATGAGTAAAATCATGCCTGCGGTGGTCCAGAGCACATAGAATCCAAACAGCGCGGGAAACAATATGAATGACCCGTTTTGCGGAAATATTCCAGCGATTCGCAGCAGTACGGGAGCGCTGGAAAATAAACAAAGAAATATCAATGCAGCGATAATGGTCGGCTTTTTGTCGAATTTCTGGTGCAGACGCGTGGTCAGGAGCGCACCCATCACGGGGCCGATAAGGAGGCCGACACCGAAGTACCTGAGTTGTCCAGGCAACAGTTCCCAGTAGTATGTGTTCATGTGGACTTCGATTGTGGCGCGTGTGCCAAGGGTGGCACTTAGCAATAGATATCCGATTAACAGGAACAGATAATTTTTATTTTGCAGAGCTGCCCGCACATCCCGTATAAATTCAATCATGCTGAAGCGGGGAACATCCTCGGGCGGCTGGGGCAGTCGAGGCGTCAGTCGCAACGTGAGCACGGCCGACCCAAGCATGATCAGACCACCCATAATCGCCGCAGAGATCGCCACGACCGGATAAGCCGAGAGATTCAGTAATCCATTCCCATATTCAGCCTTAAATGTAGAGAAGTAACTCATGCCGATAAAATAGGTAGTTGCCCCTGCAATGGCTGCAAACATCATATTGAGGCTCATGACCCGGGTTCTTTCGGTAAAATCGCTGGAGAGTTCAGCACCCAGGGCAAGATGAGGAACGTGAAACAGGGTCATCGATGACCGCATCAGGATGACCAGACCTGTCAGCCATAGAAACAGTCCGGTTTCCCCCAGGCCAATCGGTGGTGAATAAATCAGAAATAAACAGATGATCACCGGAATTGGCGCGGCGAACATAAAAGGGTGCCGGCGACCGAGTCTGGATTTCCATCGATCAGATAACGAGCCGATCAATGGATCGGTAATGGCGTCCACAATCAAACCGACTGTGATCGATAGCCCGGTCAGGGTGCCGGGCAATCCCATCAGGTTAGTATAAAAAAAGAAATTGAAGGCATTGAAAGCGACTCCGATAATCGATTCCGAACTGGCGCCAATGGCATAGCAGAACTTCATCCAGCCAGGGACGTGCCCTGAGTATGCGCTACTGGTAGAGGTGTTGGCGGACGGATCGCCAGTTATCGGTGTTTCAACCACACGCCCGATTCCTGAAGGAGTGGTTCCCGATCGGATAAGGAGCGGGATTCAATTAATCAAGCAGGTGAGACATACAAGTAAACAAGCATGCCGAGAATCAGTATGGCCAGTGCAACCATGCCGTGCTGCAGGAGGTTAGGGGGGCCGGTTTCACTCATATACGGCATGGTCGGTGTCGATACCGGTTGAATTCTGGTGTGTGCAGCCACTGTGCTCAACGAAGAAACCAATTGATCACGGAAATCATCTTCCAAGAGATCAAGTTTGAGAATGGAATCCGCTTCCATACCGCTGTCAGTTAACTCTGATTGCGGCTGGGGGACCTGTAAATAAACTCTCAGCAGCGGGACGCTGTGCTCCGTGGCGGAATCGATTATTTTACGAAAACCTGAAGAATCTATGGCGTCGGCCGAAATGAACCACAAAATGAGTGCGGCATTGTCCACACCATCGGCCAGATCCGGAGACCATTCTGTTTCGGCCTGGTCAACAGCCATACATCTAATATTAAACTCTTGCCGGTGGAGCCAGTTCATCTCTGGAAGAACCTGCCTGCCGTCCACTGGTGCATAAATCAACAGAATGTAGGGGGCATCTGCCTGGTACGTCCATGAAGGCTGGTTCATGCCTGAGTCCTCTTGATGTCGGTAACATACTACCGGTTCGGTCGGAAATTGGCAAAGACATCGCGCATCGGAACCCGCCACAAACAGAGTGCTATGTACAGGCTCATGCCGGTTCACTCATCGGGT
>CAZNFE010000086.1:0-9417 GCA_964571945.1 uncultured Pseudomonadales bacterium | reverse complement strand
TGCCGGTAACGACTTGCCGTTGTTTAATTACTCAATTCGTCCAAAACTCATTAACACTGAACTTATTCCGTCAAAAGAGCGTCAACTCAAAGAAGCACGATTTAACTCTGCTCTTGGTCTGCTTTTGAGAAACAATCTTTTGAATATTTCTTTGGACTACACCCTTCAGGGCCAACTCCGCAACTCTAAAGTGGATGATAGGAATCTTAATCAGATTGTTAGTGCTTCCATGATGAGCTCTTCACTTAATCAGCTCCTAAAAGCGAACGCTGACATTCGTGTGAATAGCTTCATTACGGAGGGAGGAAATATCTATAGCTACAAGTTTTCACCTGTCTTTTCAAAGTCATTCGACGAATTTGCAGTCCTCAGCATTAAGTACGATTACCACTTGGTTAAACCCACTCGGTCAGAGTTGATTGAAAGAAACAGAGGGTACTCTCTTGGCTTGAAAGGAAAAATGGCTAGCGGCAGATTGACCTGGAAAAGCGGATACATGGAATCAAGGGTTTTTAGGGATCAGGTGACTCAAAGAGAGTTTCTGGAAAAGATAAACTTCAGTTCCCGTTATCGCATTTCATCTGACATGCATCTTGAATTATCCAGTGAAACCAAAAACCGAACGCTACAATCAGGTGCTATTGAACGAGAGGTAAAGGAGAAAACCTATAACGCTGGATTTTCCTGGTCACCATCTGAACAATACTCCGTAGCATTCAGAATTCACAAAATTGACTCAAATCGCTTTGAGCAAGATAGTTCTTACAGCAGTGGTAGTGTAATTTGGTCGCCACTACATAAGCTGGAAATTACCTTTGGTTATGGAGACAGGCTGGTACACGGTAATCGCGGACTGATCTTCAATACCAAGCTAAATGTTGATAGCTGAAAGAAGTGAACCCCCATACTTCAATAGAGAGCTACTTCTCCCAGGACAGAACTGAACACTTTAATGCCTTACGATCAATGGGACAGCTTAACAGATTTGTCAGATGCAATTCCTTTGCTAGTGTTAGCAGGTCCCGGGTTTGCCAGCGAGCACAGAGTATTGCCAGCCTGCCGCCGGGAACAAGTAACCGGTGAAGTTCATTAAGCGACATGATCGCGATGCGGCCGTGGTGCCGATCAAAAGGCAGTTCTGTTGCAATGGCATCAAAACTGCTGTTGTCAAAGGGGAGGGTGCGCGCATCCGAGACGTGATGCTTACTACCAAGGAAGGTTAATCCTTCTGCCAGTTTTTCATCAATGTCGTTTGAATATACGGACAAACCTGAGTGAAGCGCATGCTGCACAATGCTGCCTGCCCCGGCGAAGGGGTCCAGAAATCTACCCTCCTGATCATGGGGTGTCACCAGATTTACCAGTAAACGTGCGTCGCAGGCGGGCAGCCCCCTTCTCTCGCCCGGCGTATCCGAACCCCGGTACCCCCTTACGTTACGAGTGCTACCATCCGCATCAGGCAACAGAAATTCCCGCTTGTCGGGCGCTTCTGAACGAAGCTGATCTTCATCTTCACGGTAAAGATTACGAATCTGCCAGGCTTTGCCTTGATAGCGCAGGATATCTCTGTGCCTGGCCGAACCGGTTGGGGAGGGTGCCAGCACGTCAATCGCGGTGGTATATCCAAGCAGGGGAAATTTTGCTGCAGCCGAGGGTAACCAATCTTCTGCCAGTTCAGCCCAGAATATCCCGGCTTGATCAGACATAGGACCCTTGTTTGACTGCTGCACGTGATAAGTGCGAAGCAATGAGACAACTTCCATCCCGGCGGCTTCTTTTGCTTTGCTCCTGCTGTCTCGAATGTGGCAGATTAGTTTCATGACAGACCTACTTGCCGCTCATACTCTCGGCCCCATACTCTCCGGTGGTGCATAGGATAACTGCAACATGTCCCTCATCCATTTGTTGGCCGGATCCTGGTCTGCGCTCTCGTGCCAGAAGAGATGAGTTTCCAGTTCCGGTACAGTAAAAGGCAGTTGGTAGTATTTCAGATTGAACCGCTGCGTGATTTGCGTAGCGAATCGAAGTTGGACTGTGAGTGCAAGATCAGTCTGTTCGACGATATCAGGTGTCATCAGATAGTGTCGTGTGCGCAGCGCAATGCGACGTTGCAGACCCAGCTTGCCCAGTTCCAGATCAACGTGGCCAAGACCACGCTTCCGTGTGGACACATGCAGATGATCGAGTGACAGATATTGATCCATCGACAGAGAATTCGCAATTTTCCTGTGATCTTTTCTCACCACACAGACAAGTTGATCCGAAATCAATATCTTGTGATGTACGTGGGGGTCAGTGATTAGAGGTGCGTCGATCGCCAGATCAAGACTGCCAGATGCAAATTCATGGGCCATATCCCGTCTTTTCACGACATAGCTCTCAACATTAATGCGCGGTGCCAGTTTTCGCAATCGTGTGAATAACCTGGGCAGGGCAATTGTTTCTGCCAGGTCTGACATGCTCAGTCGATACAATTTGTCAGATGTCTCCGGACAGAAACTGTCACTCTCCTGGACACTGGTTCGCATCAGAGCAAGTGCGTTCCGAACGGGATCGACAATATTCCGTGCGACTGGTGTCGGAGTCATTCCCTTTGCGGTGCGTATGAACAACCGGTCATTAAAGATCGACCTGAGTCGGGACAATGAATTGGAAACCGCAGGCTGGGTGATACCGATTATTTCACCGGCTCTGGTCAGATTGCCCTCCGAATAGATGGCATCGAACACGACAAACAGATTGAGGTCTATCTTACTGAGATTCATGGATCTAAGATTCTCTGATTGAATGATTGTAATCGTATATTATAGATGATATTTATAGTAGTCGACCTCAAACGAAATGTGAACCCGGTGCAGACGAAAAGCGCAGAGAATGCCGGGTTGTTTGATCCATATCTGTTCTCTTTGGCACCACAGACATGGATAATAGCGATCCAGTTGCCTGGATTGATGGAGCTTTTTTACCGACAGATGCCAGATTGCCAGCCATTGTATTGATTTCAGAATGAGAGCCTTATGGAAGTATTAGAGACCAGATTGCCGTTCAGCTTTGCGCGACGAAATTCGGTGCTGCTGTTACCAGACGAGTACGATGAAGAAAAACGCTCGGTCTTGTTTACCAAGGGTGTCGCACCCGGAACCCTCGCTGAAGTTCGCAGGTTTGCTAACACGGCGGTTAAATTCATCGAAGTCGATCAGGCTGCATTTGATAAGAATCTGGCAACGACCTACGAGAATGACTCGGAGGAAGCGATGTTAATGATTGCCGGGCTGGGTGATGAGATGGATCTCAGCAGCCTTGCCGATGCAATTCCCGAGACCAAGGACCTGATGGCACAGGAAGACGATGCGCCTATCATCCGGCTTATCAACAGCCTGTTGTCCGAAGCGATTAAGCTGGATGCTTCCGATATTCATATCGAGACCTACGAGACGCGGCTGGTAGTGAGATTCAGGGTGGACGGTGTGTTGAGAGAAATCGTTACGCCAAGGAGAGCACTTGCACCGTTGCTGGTTTCGCGAATCAAGGTAATGGCAAAACTCGATATCGCCGAGAAGAGATTACCCCAGGATGGTCGAATTTCACTGCGGGTGGGTGGCAGAGAAGTCGATGTTCGCGTGTCCACGATTCCTGCCAATAATGGGGAGCGGGTCGTGATGCGGTTGCTGGATAAGCAGGAAGGCCGCAGAGACCTGGCGAATTTAGGTATGAATCCCCGTGACCTGCAAACCATGGAGACGCTGGTGAAAAGCCCGCATGGGGTCATTCTGGTAACCGGTCCAACCGGGTCCGGGAAGTCAACGACTCTTTATGCGTGCCTCGACACACTGAATGACAGTTCACGCAATATTCTTACTGTGGAAGATCCCATCGAATACGATGTGGAAGGCATTGGACAGACCCAGGTAAATGTGAAAGCAGATATGACGTTCGCGAAAGGCTTACGAGCGATACTGAGGCAGGACCCTGATGTGGTGATGGTTGGTGAGATTCGCGATTACGAGACAGCCGATATTGCGGTGCAGGCGAGTTTGACCGGGCATCTGGTACTCTCGACCCTACACACAAACACCGCCCTGGGTGCAATCACACGATTGGCGAACATGGGCGTCCAGCCGTACCTTCTTACCAGCAGTATCGTGGGCCTGGTTGCACAGCGTTTGGTGCGCCTGCTGTGTAATGATTGTAAGGAAGGGTACGAGCCTGCTGAATTTGAGCGGAACTTTCTGCACCTGTCAGCCGACCAATTGGTAACCCTGTACCGGGCTAAGGGGTGCGAAAAATGTGCTTTTGAGGGGTTCAGTGGCCGGGTTGGCATCTACGAGGTGGTAGCCATCAGTGATGCATTGCGAGAGATGATTCATAGCGGCGCATCGGAAATCAAGATTGAACAAACGGCACGGCAGGAGTCCAGTAGTATTCGTGAAGATGGCCGTGAAAAGATATTACAGGGGATGACTTCGGTGGATGAAGTACTCAGGGTTACTATGGAGGATTAGCATTGGCGGCATTCCAATACGCCGCGTTGAATAATCGGGGCAAAGCACAAAAAGGAGTACTCGAAGCAGACAGTATACGCCACGTGCGCGAACTGCTTCGGGATCGCGGGCTTACTCCCCTGTCAGTCGAGGAGACTGTTGCAGCGAGAGGCTCGGGTTCCTTATGGTCTCGCATCACTCAGCCTTCACTCGGTGTGAAAGCCCTGGCGATGGTTACCCGTCAACTTGCCACATTGATTGCAGCGGCGATTCCGGTAGAGGAAGCGTTGCTGGCTGTTTCCAGCCAGAGTGACAATCAGCGGGTCAAAAGCATGTTACTGGCGGTGAGATCCAAAGTGTTAGAAGGGTTTTCCCTGGCCAATAGTTTATCCGACTATCCCAAAGCATTTCCGCCTTTGTATGCCGCAACGGTTGCTGCGGGTGAGGCGGCAGGACATCTTGATCTGGTACTGAACCGACTGGCGGACTACACCGAGGCCAGGCAGGTATCGAGGCAGAAGATCCAGCAGGCGATGGTATATCCAATCATCCTGTTTTTGCTGACCATTTCGATACTGAGTGGATTGCTGGGTTATGTGGTACCGGATATTGTGAAGGTCTTCCGGGATACGGGGCAGGATCTGCCCGCATTGACGGTGGGCCTGATTGCGGTGAGTGATTTTGCTCAGAGCTGGAGCCTTGTCATTCTGCTGCTATTCGGTCTGTTGGTGTTTGTGTTTCGACAGGCGCTGAAGAATAAACATTTCCGGCTTGCCTATGATCGCCGCTTGCTGCACTTGCCATTGATCGCAAGAATGAGCAGGGGATTTAATGCCGCTCAATTTACCAGTACCTTGAGCATCCTGAACAGCAGCGGCGTGCCGTTGGTGGATTCAATGAAGATAGCAGGAGAAGTGCTCTCCAATTCATGGTTGCGGATGAAAGTGGTCGATGCATCCGTCAGCGTAAGGGAAGGCATCAGCCTTAACAAAGCCCTCCAGCAAAGCGGCTACTTCCCTCCGATGATGCTGCATATGATTGCCAGCGGTGAGTCAAGCGGAGAACTGGATGATATGTTAAGTCGGGCCAGTTCATTCATGCAGCAGGAAGTGGATTTGTTGATGGGCATCATGCTGAGTTTGTTCGGGCCGTTGATGCTTCTGTTTATGGGCGGTATCGTCTTTACCATTGTGATGGCTATTCTGTTGCCGATCATGAACTTAAATCAGCTGGTAATCTGAGTAAAACTGGAAAGTCTCTTACGGGAATTAAATTGATATGAAAAACAACCCAGAGCGTCGAACGTCAGGTATGCGCGTAACCCACCCTTACAGCTCTGCCAGTGGTTTTACGCTGATTGAGGTTATGGTGGTGGTGGTGATATTAGGTATCCTGGGAGCATTGATTGTGCCCAACATTATCGGTCGGCCGGATGAAGCCAAGGTGATCGCAGCGAAAACTGATATTCATCAGATTTCCACTGCACTGAATATCTACCGACTGGATAACGGCGTTTATCCCAGCACGGATCAGGGTCTGCAGGCATTAGTTGAAGAACCGACTGGTTTCCCGGAAGCCAGGCACTGGAAAAAGGATGGCTACCTGGCCAAACTTCCGGAAGATCCATGGGGTGAGCCCTATTTGTATATTAACGAAGGGCTCACTATCGAAGTATACAGTTATGGAGCAGATCGACAGGAAGGTGGTGAAGAATTTGATGCTGATCTGTACCTGTCTGAACTCTGAGTGCAGGCGCACTGATTCAGGGTTCACCCTCATTGAAATCCTGGTGGTAATGTTGATTGTCAGCATTATGATGGGTATCGCTGCCGTCAAGTTACCGGGTAATTCCAGTGCTATGGAACTCAAACAGGAGTCAGAAAGGCTGGTAGCGCTGTTCACAATGGCCAGTGATGAAGCGGTGATCAGCGGCAGAGAGTTGGGCTTTAATATAAAAAAGGAGCGCTACACCTTCTACGAATTCAGGGATGCAACAGAGAACTGGGTTTCGCTGGAGGAAGCACCTTATCAAGCTCGAAGTGTCGCCCCAGGGGTTGAGTTGCTCCTCAAACCGGAAGGCAGCACAACACTGCGTCAATCGAAAAAAAAGACTCCCTCGATACTGTTCCTGTCCAGTGGTGAAGTGACCCCGTTTGAGCTGACAGTTTTTCGTGCAAATGAATCCGGGTCCGGCTATATCATCTCTACTGACGGTTTTAGCGGATTCGAGACCAGGGACCGGGGGCAATAAATGGCGACTGAAAAGTGGGCAAAATTGATGCGTCGAACCAGGCGGTCCCCGGGTTTCACGTTAATCGAAATACTAATTGCATTGACGGTATTTGCCATCACTTCGTCTGCGTTGATCAGCGGATTGTCACGTCATGTGGCTCAGTCTGCAGTTTTGCGGGACAAGATAATTGCGCACTGGGTTGCCGAAAATGAAATCAGCCAGATTAGAAACCCTGCCTTTGAGTCAGCACAGGCAAGTGCAGGACAGTCCAGAGAGAAACGTTACTTCCCAGGCACTGGCACAAGCAGTAAAGAAGTGACCATGGGAGATTTGAAATGGTATGCCCGGATACAGGTGGCGGCTACCGAGAATCCGGATATCCACCGGGTCACTGTGGATGTATATCATGCTGAAGATGAGGCGGACGGCAATTCAACGGTGACAGTGGACGGATTTGTCGGGAAATATTGACATGAAGGGTTTCACGTTACTGGAAGTATTAGTCGCCTTGTCGATTTTTGCCATGATCGGGATTGGCACCAATCAACTGCTGCGTACGGTAATTGATACGCGTGATGCGACGGAATCCAGAACCTCCCACTTGATCGATACCGAACGAGCGATCGGCATTCTGGAGAGAGATCTGTCACAGTTAGTGGACAGATCAATTCGCAATGAGTATGGCGACCGTGTTTCGGCTCTACTGATCGGATACGGCATGTATGAACTGGAGTTCAGTCGTCTGGGGTGGCGAAATCCCACGGCCGCACCCAGAAGTAGCGTTCAGAGAGTGGCCTATCGAATGAAGGACGGTGAACTGGAGAGGTGTTACTGGACGATATTGGATCGAACCGAGGACTCCGAGCCTCGTGTGCAGAAGATCCTCTCGGACATCGAGGACTTTCGTGTACTGGCCGTGAACGAAAACGGCGATAAAACTGATCACTGGACAGGTAATTTGAGTGCCGGTAACGCAATCGACCAGGAACTGTCGTTGGCGGATGATGACGCTGAAGGTCAACGGCTTTTACCGGCTGCGCTGGAGGTTTTTATTCGTACCAAAGAACTGGGTGAGATACGCAAACTCATCAACCTGGTTGAGGAAGCTGATTTGACACAACCGGAGGAGAATGGCCTCGGAGGTGAGGCGGATCAGGATCAAGCCGGGACTAAAGACAGTACCCGGGGTAAACGCAATAGGCGTAAAAAAGTCGTGGATGAGGATGAGTAATATGAATCACCGACAGACAGGTGTCGCGCTGATTACTGTACTGCTGGTAGTTTCGATTGCCTCGGTGCTGGCGGTAACCATGGTGACCCGGCAGAATCTGGCCGTTCACCAGACATTGAATGCCCTGGATCAGAATCAGGCCTATCAATATGCACTTGGCGGAGAAGAGATTGCCCGTCAGATCCTGCATGCTGATTTCGTAAGCGAGGACAAGATTGATTACCTGGCTGAGGAGTGGGCACAGCAAATGGAACCGTTTGAGTATGCAGACGGAGAAGTCGAGCTTCGAATCACGGATCTGCAAGGGCTTTTTAACCTGAATAGCCTGTCCGTTGATGATCAGCAGGGGCAGCTAAGCAGGAAGCGTTTTCAAGCACTTTCAAGTGTCCTGTCACTGGACCCTGGTATAGCGGATCGGGTCATAGACTGGATTGATAAAGATCAGACGCCGCGTCCACTGGGTGCGGAAGATTATGAGTACCTGATTCTGGAACCACCATACCGGACGGCTTCCGGGCTGATGGCAGATGTCAGTGAGTTGCGGTTGTTGCTGGACCTTTCCGACGAGGATTACCAACGTTTGCTGCCGTATGTATGTGTATTGCCAGATCCCAACATCAAGATTAATGTGAACACGGCTGCAATGCCGTTGCTGCAAAGCCTGGCAACAAATCTGACTCCGGAGAAAGTCGCAGATCTCATCGACTTTCGGGATTATGATGAAGGTTTTGATGATGTGGATGAGTTTATACGCCAGGCGGGTGCAACCGGAGCCGCTGGTCTGGATGCCAGGAATTTGTCAACCAGGTCAGAGTTTTTTCAGATCCAGGTCAGAGCCCGGTATAATGAACGGTACAGCAATTTAACCAGCGTGGTGCATCGAGATATGGTTACGGGCAAAATGCAGGTCATATCACGGGATTTAAGCCAGGCTTTTCGCAGGCCAAGTGAGGATCAATCCAGTATCATGGAAAACGAATCATAACCCAGAGAGAGGGGCCGGGGATATATGGCTGAAAACCTGTTTGTTCGTATGCCGATTGCTGCTGAAGCAGATCAATTGCAGTGGTTGTTGCTGGATGAATTATCGGGTGTGATGCGATCACATGGCGGTGGTACAGATGCTGCCTTAGGGCAATTTATCGAGGATAACGATTGGAACGGCCAGACGATTGTGCTGGTACCCTCGGAACAGATCTTGTTGACCACCGCCAATATTCCTTCCAGAAAACCCCGGCAGATCCTGCAGGCACTACCATTTGCCATCGAAGAACAACTTGCTACGAAAGTCGAAACCATGCACCTGGCCATGGGGGGTCGCACCGAGCAGGGTGCGATCAGGGTGGCTGCCGCGGCAAGAGCAAGGATTAGTGGATGGCTTGAACGGCTGGTTAGTATTGGATTGAGTCCGCAAACAATTGTGACTGCGGACATGCAGCTCACCGCAGGTGTGCGTGAGAGTAATTTTTTGT